>CACZOT010000396.1 GCA_902782795.1 uncultured Eubacteriales bacterium
CGCGCGTCTCCCGGCGCAGGCGTTCGCGCAGAGCGCGCCGGTCGTGGGGATCGGTATCGGAGAGATAGGTCTCCAGCAGCGCCAGCCTGAGCGCGGTTTCCGCCGCTTCGGAGTTGTCCGCGATCAGCAGCGCCATCTGATAGAGTGAGCCCAGCAGCGGACGCGTCCGCTCGAGGAACGCCTGCGGGGCGATCAACCGTTTGCTCACGAGAACCTCCCGGATGTGGATATTTCGTCAAAGAGGGGCTTGAGCCTCTCGTACATGGCCTGATAGACCGGCAGGATCCGCCCGTAGCGCTCGCGCAGGACGGGATCGGGCTCGCACACGCGGCGTGCGCGCACCTTTTCCGTGCCTTCCTCATAGCTGTGGAACAGGCCCACGCCCACGCCCGCGGCGATCGCCGCGCCAATGGCGGTGGCCTCGCCGGGGTTCCGGTGAACGCGCGTGGGCACGCCGGTCAGCGCCGCGAGGAGCTCGGGCCAGAGGCCGCTGCGCGCACCGCCGCCGCTCACCATCAAGGAGCGCACGGGGCGGCCACATTCTTCCATGACGCCGGCGCAGGTCGCCAGGGCGAAGGCGACGCCCTCGTACACGGCCCGGGCGATGTGCCTCCGGTCGTGATAGAGCGAGAAACCCACGAGCGCGCCGCGCGTGGCCGGGTCCCAATAGGGCGTGCGCTCGCCCATGAGCGTCGGCAGGAAGAGGACGCCCTCCGCGCCCGGCGCGATCTGCCGTGCCATCGCTTCGACGTCATCGGGGGCGGGATCGGTTCCATCACGCAGGAGATTGGCCAGCGCCCAATCATAGGCGCTCGCGCCGCACTGGACTGTGCCGCAGGAGTGGTAATCCTGCCCGTTCATGTCCAGATAATTGAAGAGCCGCGCGCCATCGTTGAGGATCGGAGCCGCCGTGAGCTGGCTGACCCAGGCGCTCGAGCCGATATAGCAGTAAGCCATGCCGTGCCGGCCCACGCCCGCGCCGCGCGAGGCGCAGGCCCCGTCGCCGCCGCCGATGGCGACGGGCGTCCCCTCGAGGAGGCCCGTCTGCCGGGCGGCCTCGGCGCTGACGCGGCCGCTCACGTCGTGGCCGGGGCGGATCTCCGGAAAGCGGCGCTCGTCGAGGCCCAGGTCCCTGAGGAGCGGGCGCGCCCAATCGCCCTGTTTCAGATCCAGCGCGATGGTGAGCGAGGCGTCGGAATAATCCGTCCGCCCAAAGACGCCCGTGAGGCGGCCGTAGAGGAAATCCTTGGTGTTGAGCCACCAGCGCGCCTTTTCGTAGACCTCGGGGCGTTCCCTGCGCAGCCAGAGCACCTTGGGGAGCATATAGTGGTGGTCCAATCGGCAGCCGGAGAGCTGGTGGAACTCCTCGCGGGAGATGACCGCCTCGATCTCGCTGAGCTGCGGCCAGGCGCGTGAATCCGAATGGATGATGTTCGGGCAGATCGCCTCGCCCCGCTCATCCACGGGGATGCAGCCATTCATCGTGCCCGTGAGGCCGACCGCGGCGATGGCGCGCGCGTCCACCTTCTCCAGGAGCTCGCGCACGCAGCCGGCCATGGCCCGCCAGATCTCGTCCATGTCCTGCTCGGACCAGTTCGGCTGGGGGTACAGCGTCGGATACGCGGAGCGCGCGCTGGCCAGGGCCGCGCCTTCGGCGTCTATGACCGTGGCCTTGCAGCCGGTCGTGCCCGCGTCACAGGTGAGGATGTATCGCGCTTCCATGGCTCATTTTCCCTTCTTTTCCGCTCTCCGGGCGAGGACCTCCCCCGCCGACGCGCCGACGATCGCCAGGAAAGCGATCCACATCAGCCCGCCCGGTGGCGGCGCCATGCCCGCCGCGGCGAAATATCCCACGGCCCAGGCGGCCGGGCCCAGCGGCCAGGCAAGAATGGCGGGGGCGCCGCGCCGCGCCGCGCGCAGGGCCAGATACGCCCCCGCGCCCGCGGAGACGATCCACACGGCGATCGTTCGCGCCGGAATCAGCGCGCCGTCGCCGAAGATGAGCGCCAGCAGGGCCGTCAGCGCGCCAAGAATCGCCATCGCCGCAGCCTGCGCCGCCAGCGCCCACGCCCTTCGCTTTCGCAAGCCGCTCCCTCCCCGCGTTCGTTCCTTTCCATTATAGCCGTTTCCCACCCGGCGGACAAGCCGTTTTCCGCCCTTTCCCACCCAAAGCCTTCGTCGCAAGCCGACTTCCATTAGTATTTTCTGGTTCTTATGGGCCGTTTATTTTTCGTTTTCCTCCGGGTATACTGACCATGTTCCTGGGCAGATCAGGACCGACTTATAGAGGAAGGAATGCATGATGAACTACAAAGCCCTGGGCGCGCGGATCCGTCTGCTGCGCAAATCCCGCCAGATGACGCAAGCCGAGCTGGCCGAGCAAGCCGATCTTTCCATCAGCTTTCTCGGGCACATCGAGCGCGGCACGCGCAAGGCGAGTCTGGATACCCTCGTGACGCTGTGCAACGTCCTGGAGGTGACGCCCACCTTCCTCCTGCAGGATTCCCTCTCCAGCGCGGCTCTGAATGAACACATGGTCACCCGCAAGGACATCGTGCAGGAGATCTCCGAAAATCTCATCAAAAACCTGCGCCAATGGAGCGAGAACGCCTGAAATCCACGCACAAAACAGCATAACCAAAAGGCTTCGGAATCCCTTCGCCGGGGATCCGAAGCCCAAGCTTTTTCTTTGGCGGTTCCCGAGAGGGGCCCCCTACCTGTCGATCACGAAGCGCTCCAGGGTCCAGCCGGTGCGGTTTTCGAGGCTGCCGGTTCCCACGTCGATGAGGGCGAAGCCGGTGCAGCTCACCCAATTGTACTTGGCCGCGGCCTGCGCGGGCGTGAGGTAGCAGACGCTGTTCTCCCAGAAGTTTCCGTCGTCATAGGAGCGGAAGCGCACCGCGTATAGCCCGCCGCCCAGGTCCTCCAGGGACTCGAGGCAGGCGAACCCGCCGGGCACGTGGCCGCCGGTCTCCTGCCAGTAGAAGTAGCCGTTCTTGTAGGGGAAGTAGGAGGCGTAGAGATCCGTCGGCGTCCTGCCCAGGTACTTCTGCGCCGCCTCTACGGCCCACTTGGCCTCCAGGCGGGTGTTGTCCTCGCCCCACTCGCCGCTCTCGATGTGGCCTTGCTGGTTGAACCAGACATGGTTGATGCCGAAGACGATGAGCGCGGAATCATCCGGGACGGAGGAATCGTAGCAGCCCTCGCTCCAGGCAAAGTACTGCTCGGTAAAGTTGCTCAGGAAGACGTTCACGTTGTAGCGCTGGGAATCGCTGGGGATGATCGCCGTGCCGTGATACCCCTCCAGCACCTCCAGATACTTCTCGAGGACATAGCCGGTCTGGCCGCCATACTCGACGTATGCGAAGCCGTTTTCCGCATGGGAGAGGAAGTTCGCGCAGTCTCCCAGGGGCAGGCGGTCCAGCTCGGCGGCCTTGGTGGAGGCCTCCTCGCGCAGGGTGATATACTCGTTGCAGTTCACGACGCGCACGATATCGCCCGTGGCCATGGCGCCGGTCTCGACCTTCTCCAGGTACTTGGTGAGCACGTACCCGGCGCGGTTCTGGTATTCCACGAGGGTAAAGCCGTTCTCCGCCGGGGCGATGACCTGGGCCTCGGCGTGCAGGGGCAGGCGGTCCAACTCCGCCGCCTTGGTGGAGGGCGTCTCCCGCAGGGTGATGTATTCGTTGCAGTTCACGACGCGCACCGTGTCTCCCGCGCTGAACGCCGCCGCTAGGGACGGCGCCGCCAGGACGAACAGCAGAGCCAGCGTCAGGCTCAGGAACCGTTTGCTCATGGATATTTTCCTCCTTTTCTTTGAGACGCAGCGCGCCGGGGGATCGTTCCGCGCGTCACTCCAGCACCAGGGGCTGGAAGCACTCCGGGCGGTGGAAATCGGGGTTTTCCTTGGTGACGGGCGCCCATGTGCCGAAATGCGGATGGATGGTCTCGTCGCACTTGTAGAAATTGCCGCGCATGGCCTGGCCTCCCACGAGACGCCGGCCAAAGGTCTCTTCGATCCAGGACATGGGGATGGTGTAGCTCACCGCCCACCAGCCGCCCGCATGGACGCTGGCGCTGACGCGGAAGCCTTCCGGGAGCTTTTCGCGCACCTTGACGCGGTTGGGACGGCCCTCGCCCAGGCCCAGGTGCAGCGTGCCCAGGGGGTTCATCTCCGCGTTGAAATAGCGCTGGTCCTCCTGCGGGAAGGGCATGCAGAAGAACTCCAGGCAGCTGTCCACGCAGACGCGCCCGCCGATCTCGGTGCACTCGGCGTGGATGGTCTCCTCCCTGGCGTAGAGGAGGGCGTGCAGGCCCTTTTCGTTCCAGCCCACGCGTGCGTGGGCCTCGGGCTTGTAGCCGGTCTCATCCCAGGGATAGAGGGCGATGTCCGCCTCCTCCAGCGCCGCGTAGGGAGCGGGGATCTCCTCCGGCGCGAACACGCCCTGCAGGGGCAGACATCCGAGCTCCTCCGGGAGCCTCCTGACGGTGTATTCCATAGCGATTCCTCCTTTTCAGGCTTTGTGTTTCCGAGCGTTTTTTCCAAAGATCCAGGCGATGACCGCGCCGAGCAGCCCCACGGCCGCCATCACGGCGAAGTTGGCGCGGTATCCGGCGGCCAGGTCTGCCCCGGTCGAGAAGCGCTCCACCACCGCGCCCGCTGCCACCGGCCCCAGGAACATGCCCAGGCCGTACACCGATTGATAGAAGCCCATCGCCGCGCCGCGGCGCTCGTCCGGGATGTTGGCGATGGCGTCGGCCATGGTCATGGGCACGATCAGGCCCATGCCGCAGCCAAAGAGGATCTGCACCGCGAACAGCTGCCAGGCGGCGCGCGTCTGCCCGTAGAGGAAGCTCGCCGCGGCCACGAGCAGGAAGCCGCCCGTCATCGCTGCGCGGCGGCCCGTCTTTTCAGCGATGGGCCCGGAGACCCGCGCCACCAGGGTATTGGGCAGGAGGTATGCCGCCGAGAGGAAGCCCAGCTGCGCCGTGGTCAGGCCGATCACGCCCTTGGCCCAGTTCACCGTGAAGCCGAGGACCGTCCCCCAGCAGACGAAGTGGAACACCGTTGAAAGGAGCGTGCCTGTCAAGAGGCGCTTGTCGCCCAGGACGCCCGCGAAATCCCGGAGGGTCTGGCGCGGGCCGGTCTGCGGCACGTCGCGGATGGTCAGCGTCACCATCACGCCTGCCGCGCCAGCCGCCGCGGCCAGCGCGAACGCCGCCCCTTTGCCGATGCGGTCGGCCAGGAGCGCACCCAGCAGCATCGCCACGACCTGCGAGCCGTATTGGTAAAACGAGAGCTTGCCCAGCGCGTGCTGGATCTCCCCCGCTTCAAAGCAGGAAGAGTACATCACCGAATACATGACCCACGTGGATGCAGCGACACCTGAAAGGGCCCGGAAGATCAACAGGCCGTAAGCGCTCTTCGCGCACATCAGCCCGATGGACGCCACGACCGCCGCGGCGATGCCCGCCACCAGAAAGGGTTTGCGGCGGCGGATCAGATCCGACCACAGCCCCAGCGGGATGCGCAGGAGCATCTGCGTAAGGCCGTAACTGCCTGTGATCATGCCCACCAGCATCGCGCCAGCCTGCATTTCCTCCTGGGCGTAGGCCGCCAGGAACGAAGGGTAGGTGTACATCGAAAACCAGAGCAGGAACGTCGCCGCGAGCAGACGCCTGGACAATTCCCGATCCGATTGACGCGCCATTGCGACCTCCCTCCTCCCCGATTCAGCCTCTTTGCTCAGTTTACCATAACCGCGAGGAAAGGTAAAGTCTTTGCGATAGGAGTTTTCTTGGGGATTCGGGGACGC
>CACZOT010000397.1 GCA_902782795.1 uncultured Eubacteriales bacterium
CCTTCGGCTCGGCAGAGGGGAGCTCCCCTCTGCACTTCCCCGTATCCACCCGAAGGCCTCGTCCTCACCGCCGTTTCACGCCGCCCGGGCGACAGATCGACCCGCCCGGAGCGGTTTATGGGCGAAAAGGCGGGACGGCGGAGCGGGGTTGTGGTAGGATATACACACAGAAACAAAGGAGGGAAAAGCATGCGGGATACGCTGGAAAGGCTGTGCGGGAGCTTCATCGAGAACAGGGAGGCCGTCAAGACCGCCTTCCGCATGGAGAGCGAATACATCTACCCGGTGTGCGCGAACGTGTTCTGCGCGCGCGGCGTCGCGGCGGACAGCGAGCGCATCGCCGCGTGCAAGCGCCTGGTGAAAGAGAACGCGGGCATGTTCTCCTCCTTCCGCGGCACGGTGTTCGCGCCGGTGGCCTGCATGCTGAGCCTGGAGGAGGAGCCCGCCGCGCGCATGGAGCGCGCCATGGGCTGCTACCGGCTCCTCAAAGAGCGCTTCATGGGCTCGAATTATCTGGCGCTGGCGGCGTACCTCGTCGCGTCGATGACCAGGGACGACGCCGAGGCAGCCGAGCGCGCCGCGCGTGGCCGCGCCATCTACGAGGGCATGAAGGGCGAGCATCCCTTCCTCACCGGCAGTGAGGACGCCGTCTTCGCGGTGCTGCTCGCCTTCTCGGAGCAGGAGGACGCGGCGCTGATCGCGGGCATGGAGGAGTGCTACGCCCGCATCCGCGAGCGCTTCCCCAGCCGCAACGCCGCGCAGAGCGCGTCCCACGTACTGGCCATGGCCCAGGGGGAAAGCGGGGAGAAGGTCGCGCGGATGGAGAGCCTGTACGACCGCCTCCTGGAGGCGGGCCGCCGCTTTGGCCGCGAGTACGAGCTGGCCGTGTTGGCCGCGGCGTCCGTTCTGGAGGCCGACGAGGAGGCCCTCGCGGCGGATATCCTCGCGGTGGACGAGTTCCTCTCCCGGCAGAAGGGCTACGGCGGCGTCTTCGGCATTGAGAAGAAGCGCCGCCTCATGCACGCCGCCATGATCGCGGCCGACGAATACGCTCCGCACGGCGCGATGGACACCGCCGCCCTGGCAGGGACCATCAGCAATCGCCGCGCAGCAGGCGGCCATGTGCGCTGTCATCGCCGCGAGCGCCGCGTCGACCGCCGCGGCTTCTTCCCACAGCTGAGGTTGACGCCGGAAGCCGCCTGTGGTACAATATGCTTTGCCCATGGGGGAGTAGTTCGCGTTTGCGCGTGTCCCGGTCAACAGCACGCCCGAAAGGGTCTGGCCGGTTCTTAAGGAACGAGACTCATGCACGGCTGTATTGCCGTGCGCGTCTCGTTCTTTTTTGCGCCGACGCGGGAGAATTCCCCCCAACCGGAAAGAGAGGAAGACCGCAAAATGTCCATGCATGCCCTGTCCACCGAAGAAGTGCTGCGGGAGCTCGACGGTTCCGCGCAGAGCGGCCTGAGCGCCGCCGAAGCCGCCGAGCGCCTGCGGAGGCACGGCCCCAACCAGCTGCGCGCCGCAAAGAAAAAGACCCTGGCCCAGCGCTTCCTGGAGCAGTTCAAGGACGTTATGATCCTCATCCTCATCGCCGCGGCGGTGATCTCCTTCGTAGTGGCCCTGCGCGGCGACGACGCCAAGGAATTCTTCGAGCCCGTGCTCATCCTGGCGATCGTGGTCCTCAACGCCTGCATGGGCGTTCTGCAGGAGAGCCGCGCCGAGAAGGCCATGGACGCCCTCAAGAGCCTCTCCGCGCCGCACGCGCGCGTTCTTCGCGGCGGGCAGGAGCAGGTCGTGGACGCGAAGGATCTCGTGCCGGGCGACGTCATCCTCGTGGAGGCGGGCGATTTCATCCCCGCGGACGCGCGCCTGATCGAGAGTGCCAGCCTCAAATGCGAGGAATCTGCGCTGACGGGCGAATCCGTGCCCGCGGAAAAGGACGCGAACGCCCTCGTCGCCGAGGACGCGCCCCTGGGCGACCGTGCGAACATGCTCTATTCCGGCTGCTCCGTCAGCTACGGACGCGCCAGAGCCGTGGTCACGGCCACCGGCATGGAGACGGAGATGGGCCGCATCGCCGATCTTCTGCAGGACGCGGGCGAGGCCCAGACGCCCCTGCAGAAAAAGCTGGCCCAGCTGGGCAAGACCCTCGGTGTCGTGGCCCTGGCCGCCTGCGCGGTCATCTTCGTGGTGGGATTGTGCTTCGGCATCCCGGTGCTGGAGATCTTCATGACCGCCGTTTCCCTGGCCGTCTCCGCCATCCCGGAAGGCTTGCCCGCCATCGTGACGGTGGTGCTGTCCATCGGCCTGCAGCGCATGGCGCGGCGCAACGCCGTCATCCGCCGCCTGCCTGCGGTGGAGACGCTGGGCAGCGCCTCGGTCATCTGCTCGGACAAGACCGGCACCCTAACCCAGAACCGCATGACCCTCGTGAAGGCCTACCTGTGCGGGGAGGGCCGCGAGGAGGACATCAGCGCCGAAAACAGCCCCGAGGTACGGCGGCTTCTGCAGCTGGGAGCGCTTTGCTGCGACGGCAGCTTCTCCGTGGACGCGGATGGCAAGGAACACCACATCGGCGATCCGACCGAGACGTCCATCCTTGCCGCCCTGTATAAAAATGGCCTTTCCCGCGAGGAATTGCGGGCAGCCTCGCCGCGCCTGGCGGAGATCCCGTTTGATTCCGACCGCAAGCTCATGACTACCATCCAGGTCTTTGAAGGCCGACTCGTCGCCGTCACCAAAGGCGCGTACGATTCCATCCACAGCCGCGCCGTCCGCGGCGACAGCGACCAGGTCGCCCGCACGGTGGACCGCATGAGCCAAAACGCCCTGCGCGTGCTCGCCATCGCCGTGCGCGAGCTGGACGGGGTGCCGGAGAACCCGAAGAGCGAAGACGTCGAGCGCGATCTCACCCTCGTGGGTCTGGTCGGCATGATCGACCCGCCCCGCCCGGAGGTGCGCGAGGCCGTGAAGGTCTGCCGCGCCGCGGGCATCAAGCCGGTCATGATCACCGGTGACCACGTCGTCACCGCCTCGGCCATCGCTAGGGATCTGGGCATTATGCAGGAAGGCGACCGCGCCATCCACGGCATGCAGCTGGGCCAGATGTCCGACGACGAGCTGCGCCGCTCCGTGCGCGATATCGCCGTGTACGCCCGCGTTTCCCCGGAGGACAAGATCCGCATCGTGCGGGCCTGGCAATCCCAGGGCGAGACGGTCGCCATGACCGGCGACGGCGTCAACGACGCGCCTGCCCTCAAGGCCGCCGATATCGGCTGCGCCATGGGCGTCACGGGCACGGACGTCGCCAAGAGCGCCGCCGCCATGACCCTCTCCGACGACAACTTCACCACCATCGTCGAGGCCGTGCGCGAGGGCCGCGGCATCTACGACAACATCCGCAAAGTGGTGGGCTTCCTCCTGGGCACGAACGTGGGCGAGATCCTCTCCGTGTTCCTGGCCATGCTCCTGTGGAAGCGGCCGCTGCATAACGTCCTTTTCCGCCTCTTCCATGCCCAGGGCG
>CACZOT010000398.1 GCA_902782795.1 uncultured Eubacteriales bacterium
CGTAGCTCACGTTGGCCTTTTCCCGAAGGAGTTCTACCATCTCATAATGCGTCATGTTCGTATCCTCCTGTATTTGCTTTCTCGTTTGGGTCTGTTCCCTTGCGACGTGTACAGGATACGATTCTTTTCTTAAACGGCAAGGGGAGAAAAATGAGAATCCGATGAGAATCGCCTGCCGGATTCATTAAGAAGCTTCTGCCGCGTCCGCCCAGGGCTCGAGCGTGTCCGCGCGGTACGCGCCGGGCGGGCCGACGAGCGCCTCCAGGCGAGGATCCTCCTCCAGGATGACGACCCAGTCGCAATCGGCCGCGGCGGCGATCAGGGCTTCCCGGTCCGCGAGGGAATCCACATGAGCCCACTCCACGCGGCGGTTCACCTTATAATGGAAGACGCTGGAGACCTGCCGGGCGTCCTCGTCCGCGGCCACGATGAAGAAGCGGTCGCCGTCTTCGATCTCCATCTGGCTGACGATCCGGTCCGCCCAGAACTGGCGCGTGCCCTCGTAGGGCACCTCGCGAAAGAGGGTCTCCCCCTCGCCCGTCACGGCCAGCGCCGCGACGGTCACCAGCGCGAAGCCGAGGGCGTACACGCCTCTCCAGGCTCGCGCTCTCTTCGCCTCGCCCAGGGCGCGCAGCTCGTCCACCGCCACGGCGGAGAGGAAGCCGATCACCCAGATCATCACGCTCATGTTGTACCGGCCGTAGCTCGCGCCGGTGAGAGCCTCCTCGCGCGGGAAGGAGAGCAGGTACGCGGAAAAGAGCATCAGCTGGTAGCCGACGTAGCACAGGTCCGCCAGGGCCACCGCCACGAGGATGCGCTTCGGGCTCTTCCGAAAGGCGAGGAAGTTCACGGCGGCCAGGCCCAGGAGCGCCGCGTTCATGAAGGCCGTCAGGAGCACGCTGCTCTTTTTCAGGCTCGTGCTCAGATACAGGCACACGCGGGCGATGGTCCTGACGTCCTCCCCGGACCAGCCGCGCAGCACCTCCAGGATGCGCCCGAGGTTCATGGAATGGGTGTCCACCACGCCCGGATAGGCCGCGCGCACGTGCAAAAACCACGCCGCCACCACCGCAAGGCAGAAGGCCACCGCGCCTACGCTCCAGAGGGCGCCGCTCTTCTCCCCGCGCTTTTTCGCCCGCGCCGAGACCCAGATCAGGGCGATCAGCGTCGCGGCCGCGTAGTACATATTGGAATACTTCACCAGCAGCCCCACCGCCGTGAGCGGCGCGGCGTAGAGCGCGGCGCGCTTGGGATCGTCCCGCAGGGTCAATACGCCCGCGATGGCCGCGAAGCCGATCACGCCGTTGAGCACGTCCACCACCAGCGCGCGGAATTCATACAGGAAGATGAGGATGGCGCAGGCCGAGAGCATCGCCCAGAGGCAGGCGCGCACGGCCCTGCTTTCCCCCTCCCGGCGCTTGCGCATGGGCAGGAAGACCGTGGGCAGCATGCAGATCACCATGAGGTTCTGCCCGAAGATGAACAGCCCCTCGCGCAGCCCGCGGCCCCTATACGCCGTCACCTCGTTCACATAGTAGACGAACAGCGCCGAACCCGGCGGATAGGAGGAAAAATCGATGGCTGTGACGCTCTTGTCCGGGAAGGCGCCCCGCAGGAGGAGGTTTTTGACCATGACCGCCCAGTGGTTGAAATCGTCGTTGTGGGAGAGGTGGTCGTCATGTACCTGCCAGGCGATGAACACGGCGAAGATCGCCAGGAAGGCGAAGCCCGGCGTGGCGAACTCGCGCCACGTCCCGCGCCAGAAGACGAGCGAGAGGATCAGCAGCGCCAGGCCCGCCAGCGCGAAGGCCAGCGCCGCTGGCCCCAGAACGCCGCACAGCCCGCCCGCGAACAGCGCCAGCACGGCCGTGCAGGCGGCGCAAGGCACGCTCATCTCCGGCGGGATCTTCCCCACCCGCGCGAACAGGACCGACCAGCCCGCCAGCGACCCGATCAGCAGCCCCCAGCCCCACGCGTTGAAAATGACGTTGGTAATCATCGCGCGTCCTCCTCTCGTATACAGGGGAATTGTAGTCTATCCGGCCCGTTCCTGTCAAATCGCGTTTTGGTTGCGCGGCGGGCGGGCGTGTGGTATACTCTGTGTAGTCGTTCCAACAATATTAACGGAGGAATCGCATATGGAAAACATTCCGTCTGTCCGCCTGGGCATCGTCGCCGTGAGCCGCGATTGCTTCCCCATCGAGTTGAGCCAGCGCCGCCGCGCCGCCGTCGTGGCCGCCTGCGAAAAGGCCGGCCTTTCCGTCTTCGAGGCCAAGACCACCATCGAGAGCGAAACGGACGCCGTGCGCGCCCTCGCCGAGGTGAAGGACGCCCAGGTGAACGCCCTGGTCGTCTACCTGGGCAACTTCGGCCCAGAAGGCCCGGAGACCTGGCTCGCCCAGCATTTCGACGGCCCGGTCATGTTCGCCGCCGCCGCCGAGGAAGCCACCGGCATCCTCGCTTCGGACCGCGGCGACGCCTTCTGCGGCATGCTCAACGCCAGCTACAACCTCAAGCTGCGCGGCGTGAAGGCCTATATCCCCGAGTATCCCGTCGGCACCGCGGAGCAGGTCGCAGCCATGATGGCGGATTTCCTGCCCGTGGCCCGCACGCTCATCGGCCTCAAGGGCCTGAAGATCATCACCTTCGGCCCGCGTCCCTACGATTTCCTCGCCTGCAACGC
>CACZOT010000399.1 GCA_902782795.1 uncultured Eubacteriales bacterium
CTCGGTGGTCTCGACGTTCTTCTCGATGCGGATGGTCGGATCCTCTTCCATGAGGCGGCTCAGGCCGGAGAAGATCTTATCTTCCTCGCCGGACTTCTTGGCGTACACGGCCTTGCTGATGCAGGGCTTCGGGAAGTCGAGCTGCGGGAAGACGATGGGGTTGGCGGCGTCGGTCAGGGTATTGCCGGTGGCGACAGACTGGAGCTTGGCCAGAGCGCAGATATCGCCGGCGACGACCTTCGTCACGGGGATCTGCTTCTTGCCGCGCTGCATGTAGAGCGCGCCGGCCTTCTCAGCCTTCTCGGCGTTGACGTTGTAGAGCGCGGTGTCGCCGGTGAGCACGCCGCTGGTGACCTTCAAAAGGCTCAGCTTGCCGACGAACGGGTCGGCCAGGGTCTTGAAGACGCGGGCGGAGAAGGGCTGGCCCTCTTCGCAGACGCGCTCCTCGGCCTCGCCGGTCTTGGGGTTCGTGCCCTCGAGCACGGAGCCCGCCGGAGAGGGCATGAGGTCGTTGATATCGTCCAGGAGCTTGGCGATGCCCACGCGGGTCAGGCCGGAGCAGCACACGACCGGCACGACGGTGCCCTCGTTGATGCCCTTCTGCAGGCCGCGCATGATCTCCTCGCTGGAGAGCTCGCCTTCCTCGAAATACTTTTCCATCAGCTCGTCGTCGGCGCCGGCGGCGGCTTCCATAATGGCCTCGCGGCAGGACTCGACCTCGGCGGAGAGGGAATCCGGCACGGGGATCTCCTTGAGGGTCTTGCCCTCGCCGGAGAAGGCCTTGTTCTCGAGCACGCACACGATGCCCTCGAACTTGCCGCCGTTCATGATCGGCACTTCGATGGGGGCGATGTGGGAGCCGTACTTATCGGTGATGGTCTTGAGGGCCTTCTCGAAGTTGGCGTTCTCGCGGTCCATCTGGTTGATGACGATCATGCGGGAGGTGTGGGTCTTGTCGCAGGCCGCCCAGGCTTTCTCCGCGCCGACGCTCAGGCCGGACACGGCGCCAACGGTGATGATCGCGCCTTCGGCGACGGTGAGCGGGCCCACCATCTCGCCGGCGAAATCAAAGTAGCCGGGGATATCGATCAGGTTGATCTTGTGATCCTTCCACTCCAGCGGAGCCATGGCGGCGCTGATGGAGATACTGCGCTTGATCTCCTCCTGCTCGAAGTCGGTGGTGGTGGAACCGTCTTCCACGCGGCCCTGACGCTCGATGGCGCCGGCGGTGAAGAGCATGGCCTCGACGAGGGTGGTCTTGCCGTCGCTGCCGTGGCCGACAACGGCGATGTTGCGGATGTCCTTGGCGGTGATTTCCTTCATATTCCGTTTCTCCCCCTATGGATTGGATTTCACAAAAAGGCACGTCCGGCCGCCCACACGCGCCCGGGCGCGAAGTATCTCTCTTATAGTTTAACAGAAAGAGCGCCTTTTGAAAAGACTTTTTTCCAAAGGAATTGCATATCCGGCAAATTTTTGGTGAATCTGCCCTGTTCTCGCGTTCAGAAGTCCAGGGGAACCCTGAGCAGTTCGCGCATGCGGTCAGTCTCTTCTTCTCCTCCGCTGGCGAGGAAACGAACGGAGCCCTGCCCTTCATGGCGCAGGAGTCCCTTTTCCTCGAGGACGCGCCGCGCCTGACGGGCTGTGCCCGCGTTGCCGTCGAAGAGCGGCACGCCGGGCAGCGCCTTAGCGATGGCGCCGCGCAGGAAGGGATAATGCGTGCAGCCGAGCACCGCCGCGTCGATCTTCCGCCCTCGGTACGGCGCGAATAGATCGGAAAGGTATTTCTCCAGCCGAGGGGAATCCCGTTCCATGTTCTCTGCGAACTCCATCAGGCCCGGACAGGGAAGGAGCTCGGCGTTCTTTCCATATTTTTCCAGAAGCAGGCGCAGCTTCTCCTGGCGAATCGTCGCGGGGGTGGCCATGACGAGCATGAGCCCGTCCTTCACCGCCTCGCTTGCGGGCTTGACCGCGGGCTCGATGCCGATCACCGGGATGGCCAGCCGCGCGCGCAGAGATGCCGCCGCGGCGCTGGTGGCCGTGTTGCACGCGAGCACCAACTCCTTGATCCCTTCTGACAGCAGCTTGTCCGCGGCGCGGAGGGTCAGCGCGCGGATCTCCTCCTCCGTCTTGGTTCCATACGGCGCGTTGGCGCTGTCGCCATAGTATAAGAAATGTTCCATCGGCATCACGGCGATCAATTCCCGAAGTGTACTGACGCCACCCACGCCGCTGTCGAACA
>CACZOT010000400.1 GCA_902782795.1 uncultured Eubacteriales bacterium
GCCTGCTCATGCTCCCGCTCGATATCAAGAGTAAGAAATCCATGAAGGCCATGGAGCGCGTCAAGCCGGAGATGGATCGCATCCAGAAGAAATACGCGCAGGACAAGGAAAAGCTCAACCGCAAGATGTCCGAGCTGTACAAAAAAGAGGGCGTCAGCCCCCTTTCCGGCTGCCTGCCCATGCTCATCCAGATGCCCATCCTCTTTTGCATGTTCACGGCCATGCGCGTCGTCGCCAACGAGAAGACGGTCGAGATGCTCCTGGGCATGATGAACGGCACCGCGCCGGTCTTCGACGGCTTCCTCTGGATCAAGAACGTCTTCCAGCCGGACGCCTTCTGGGCGACGATCATCCCGCGCAACGAGAGCGCCCTGGCCGCCATCCGCGCCGTCAACGGCAGCGCCTGGCTTACCCAGGAGAACCTCGAGCTCGTCAAGACCTTCCTCGCCTCTGAGGACTACGCCGGCTGGCTGGCCCAGTACGGCGCCGATACCGTCCGCTACAGCGCGCCGCTTCTGATGTGGACGCTGCAGATCCCCGGCCAGTTCAACGGCCTGTTCATCGTGCCGCTCCTCTCCGCCGTGAGCCAGTTCGTCACCGCGAAGATCCAGCCGCAGACCGCCGCCACCGAAGAACAGAACCAGACCAGCAAGATGATGATGTACATGTGGCCCATCTTCTCCCTCTGGATCTGCGCCTCCTCCACCGCCGCGTTCGCGCTGTATTGGACGGCCGCGAACCTCATCCAGATCGTCCAGACCTGGGCCGTGAACCTCTATTTCGCCCGCAAAGACAATCAGGACACTACAATCAAGGAGGTCAAATAAACCTTGAAGGTCATTGAAACCAGTGGAAAATCCGTCGAGGCCGCCATCAAGAACGGCCTGCAGGAGCTCGGCTGCGAGTCCTCCGATGTCGATATAGAGATCCTTGAAATGGGGAGCCCGGGCCTGTTCGGCATGTTCGGCAAGCTCGCAAAGGTGCGCCTCACGCTTAAGGAAAAGGAAGACGATTTCAAGATCGAAATGCCCGTGTTCTCGCTGGAGCCGGAAAAGCCCGCCAAGGCCGCCCGCAAGAGCGAACCGAAGGAGCCCAAGCCCGCCAAGACCGAGCGCAAACCGGAACCCAAGCCCGAGCCGGAAGCCGAGGCCGCCGCTCCCGTCGAGGAGAGCGCCCCGGAAGAATCCCGCGAGGAAGAGACCGTCGGGCAGCCGGAGCGCACCCGCTCCCGCCGCTCCCGTTCCCGCCGCTCCAGGGGCGGCGAGCGCCGCGAGGCCGCCGCTCCCGCCGAGGAGAGCGCGCCCGCGCCCGAGCGTGAGCCGGAAACGCCCTTCGTGCCCGCCGATCCGGAAACCTGGTCCGATTCCGCCAAGACCGCCGTGGAGTTCCTCAGCAACACCACCAGGATGATGGGCGTGGACGTGACCATCGAGGTCTGCCAGACCGAGGAGACCCTCTTCGTGCGCATGTCCGGCGATACCCTCGGCGTGCTGATCGGCCGCCGTGGCGAGACGCTGGACGCCCTCCAGTACCTCACCAGCCTGCATGTCAACAAGGATCGCGAGGAGTACCTGCGCGTCTCCCTGGACAGCGAGAACTATCGCGCCAAGCGTGAGGAAGCCCTCCGCAAGCTGGCCCTGCGCATGGCCCAGCGCGCGCGCCGCACCGGCCGCCGCGTGGTGCTCGAGCCTATGAACCCCTACGAGCGCCGCATCCTGCACAGCGCCCTCCAGGGCAACCCCTACGTGCAGACCCACTCCGAGGGCGAGGATCCCTATCGCCGCGTGATCATCACCCTCAAATAACCGTGTCTTCCCGCAAGCCCTCCGGCCCGCGCCGGAGGGCTTGTTTTTGCCCGCCGCCCCTTGCGCAAGGCCGCCGGACAGCTTATAATGGGGGAGGCAGGCGGGCCTGTCCCGCCGAAAAGGAGGATCGCATATGGAAAAACGCATGGTCATCGACGGTATGATGTGCCCGCGCTGCGTCGCGCGCGTAGAAAAGGCCCTCAACGCCCTGGACGGCGTGGAGGCCAAGGTGGATCTCAAGGGCGCCGACGTCAAGGCGCAGGACGGCGTCGCCGAGCAGGCGCTCATCGACGCGGTCAACAACGAGGGCTATACCTTCGTGCGCTTCGAATAAAGGGCCCAGCGGCGCGGACCGGGGCAGCCCGCGCCGCTTTTTTACATGGCGGGGCTTGCGCTTTCCGCGCTGCCGCGCTATACTGAACAGGTTCGAAAGAATGCATATGCGCCCGTAGCTCAGTGGATAGAGTGTTCGACTCCGACTCGAAAGACCGTGGGTTCGAATCCCGCCGGGCGCGCCAAAGAGGAAGGGACGCTCGTCAGAGCGTCCCTTCCTCTTTGGCGCGCCATGTGGGGTGCAAGGGCCCGCACGCATAGCGTCAGTGGGGTCGGCCTGCCGCGGCCGCA
>CACZOT010000401.1 GCA_902782795.1 uncultured Eubacteriales bacterium
GATCGCAACGCAATAAGAACATGTACGGATCGCTCTGAAAACCGCGGCTTTGCATTCGCCCGGGAAAGGTGGTATCATAAAAGAAAAGGATGGAAGGGAGGCGTGGCGCGTGCGCGAGAGGGACGATCCCCATCGCTATGACGATCTGCTCGACCGGCCCCGGCCGGTCTCAGCGCGGCCGCGCATGCCCTCAAAGGAGCGGGCCGCGCAGTTCCTGCCCTTCGCGGCCCTGACCGGCTTCGACGCCATCCTCCGGGAGACAGCGCGCTATACAGACGCCCGCGTCGAACTCAGCGAGGAGGAAAAGCTCGCCCTGGGGGAAAAGCTCGCGATCCTCGCCGAGCGCGCGGGGGAACAGCCGCTGGTGCGGGTGGTCTATTTCCAGGCGGACGAGCGCAAGGAGGGCGGCAGCTGCCGCGAGGTCACGGCGCGGGTCGCCAAGGTGCGCCTGTTCGAGGAGGAGCTCCTCCTGGAGGTGGGAGGGCCCATCGCCTTTGGGGATATCCTCTCGCTGGAAGGGGAACTCTTCCCGGGCCTGTGAGAAGCGCCGCGTACGCTCGAAGGGACGCGCGCCAAAAGAAAGCAGTCCTCGCAACGGGGGCTGCTTTCTTTGCGCCGCTTCAGGGTTTGAGATATTTGTCCATCCACCCGGTGATCTCGCGCAGGCGGCTGACGCGGTTCTTGGGCGAGCCGCTGCGGGAGAGCTCGTGGTTCTCTCCGTGGAAGAGGCACATCCGGGCGGGCACACCGTGGAGGAGCAGGGCCTGGAGCATCTGCACCGCGTCGCCCATCCAGCAGCGATAATCCTCGTCGGACTGGATGAAGAGAGTGGGCGTCTTGGCGCGGTCAGCGTACTTGAGGGGGGAATGCTCCCACATTTTCTCGAAGCTGGTCCAAGGGTCGGCCTGGATGGCGGAGAGGTTGTGGTAATAGCCGATATCCGTGGAGAGGCACTTGCTCAGGTAGTTGGAGATGGAGCGCTGGGAGGCCACCGCGGCGAAGCGGTCCGTATGGCCAACGATCCAGTTGGCCATGAACCCGCCGTAACTGCCGCCGGTCATGCCCAGGCGCCGGGGGTCGATCTGGGGATAGCGGCGCAGGACCTCGTCGGTGAACTCCATCAGGTCGTCGTAATCGCGCACGCCGTAGTTGTCGCCGAGGATATCGGCGAAGGCGTCTCCCTTGCCGGAGCCGCCGCGCGGGTTGCAGAAGAAGACATAGTACCCCTGCGCGGCCCAGTACTGCATCTCATGGAAGAAGACTTCGCCGTAGACCACGCGCGGGCCGCCGTGCACGTCCAGGATGGCGGGGTATGTCTTGCCCTCCTCAGGCCCGACGGGCGGCAGGACCCAGCCGTCGATCTCCACGCCGTCCCTGTCCGTGAAGGCGAAGTATTCGAGGGAGGGCAGATCGCGCTCGCGCAGGTACGCGCCGTTGAAATCGCTGACGCGCGCGGGCTCCTCGCCGGGTCGCTGGATATAGAGCTCCTGCAGGCCGCTTTTCTCCATGCCGGTGAAGAAGAGGACGCCGTTCTTCTCCGCGAGGGCGTCCACGCAGCTGGTGCCGGGCGTGAGAACGCGGATGCCCGCCTCGTCCAGAAGGCAGATGTGCGAGCGGAAACCGAGCGTTTCCACGTGGTAGAGCCCTTCCGGACGCCCGACCATGGAGGGGCCGCCGCTGTGCACGTCGCTGCCGCCGGAGGAGCCGAAGCTCACGTCCGGCGCGAGGATCTCGCGAAATGCGCCGGTCTCCAGGTCCGCCAGGTAGACCTTCTCGTTTTCGCTCGTGCCCATCTTTTCGCCCGTGGAGGCGAGGAAGAGCAGCCCGCCCAGGGCGAAAGCGCAGCCGGAGACGCTGTAGCGCCCGCCGAGGGGCACCTCGAGGACCGTCCCGTCCGCGCGACGCAGGAAGAGCCGCTCCTTGTGGTCGTTCCGGCTCTCGAATTCCACGCCCCACCAGCACAGGAGATCGCGCTCGCGGTCCAGGACGTAGCCCTCGGTGTCGAACAGCGGCGAGGTGAGAGGCTCCTGCGTGCCTTTCTCCGCATCCACGACGTAGAGCCGCCCGCGCAGCTTGTTGATCACGCCGCGGCCGTTGAACCAGAAGGGCAGTTCGTCGAACACGGAGTAGCCCTTGTCCTCCTCGCGGTCCTCGGGCGTGTTGTCGAAGGTGGCCAGGGCGAGGAATGTGCCGTCCCGGCGCAGGGCCAGGGAGTTGACCTGCAGGGGGATGTCGAAGGCGCGCTCAGCCTCGCCTCCGAAAATGGAGATGCGGTTGTACACCGTGCGCTTTTCATCCTTTTCCACCTCGCCATCGCGGTCGGCGGGGAAGAGGATGGTCTCGTCGTCCAGCCAGAGGGGCTTTTTGCCGTCTGTGCCGCCGGTGAGACGGCGCATGCGGCCTTCCTCATAGAGCCAGATCTGGTTTTCGTAGCGGTTTCTTTCCAGATTGGCGCTGTTCACCGTCAGTGCCGCGCGCGTGCCGTCCGGGGAGACGGTCAGGTCGGAAAGGCGTTTGATCCGGGCGAAATCGTCGATGGCGACAGTTTTCATAGCGCTTTACTCCTTTTTTGTGGGAATGAGGGAGCACCCCGC
>CACZOT010000402.1 GCA_902782795.1 uncultured Eubacteriales bacterium
AGGATTCCGCGTCGGCGGGCCCTCGAAAGGCACGCCGACAAACATGGTATAATACCTGCAGGCCTTCGAGCGTTTTTCCTGAAAACAAATACGACGGGAGGCGGATTTGTGATGGAGCTATGGTACGCCGCGCCGGCCCGGGAATGGGTCGAGGCGCTTCCCCTGGGGAACGGACGGATCGGCGCGATGGTATACGGCGGCGTGGAGCGAGAGCGCCTCGCACTGAACGAGGATACGCTTTGGTCCGGCTTTCCGCGCCGCTATACGCGGGCGAACGCGCCCGAACGGATCGCCGAGGCGCAGCGTCTCGTACGCGACGGAGACCTGGCCGGCGCCGAGAACATCATCGAGCAGGACGTACAGGCGGAAAACGGCCAGGCCTACATGCCCCTGGGCGATCTGCTTCTCGACTTCCCCGGCCTCGCGGACACGAGCGGATACCGGCGCAGCCTCAACCTGGAGACGGGCGTGCATACGGTCTCTTTCGAGCAGGATGGAGCGCGGCACACGCGCGAATGCTTTATCTCTCATCCGGACCAGGCGCTCATTTTGCGGATCGCTGCCAGCAAGCCTGGTCGGGTGGGCTTCACTTTGCGGCTGGAGACTCTCCTGAAGCGGCTTGAGGCGCGCTCGTCCCTCACCGGCAACGGCGGCGAGTGCCTGCTGCGAGCTCTTTGCCCCTCTCAGGCGCATCCCAAGCACGTGCAGGTGGACGTGCCCTTCGTCTACGAGGACGCGCCGGAAAAGAAGGGCGTGCGCTTCGCCGCCGTCGCCCGATTGACGGCGCAGGGCGGATCGGTCGAACTGACGGAGGAAGGTCTGCGCGTGCACGGCGCGGACAGCGTGCTCGTCGTTTTCTGCGCGCGCACCAGCTTCAACGGCTTCGACCGCCTTCCCTTCCTCGAAGGACGAGATTGCGAAGCGGACGTGCGCGCGGATATCGAGCGCGTTTCAAGCCTGGGATTCGATCTTCTCAAGGCGCGCCACACGGCGGATTTCGCGGCGCTCATGCGGCGCTGCGCTCTTCGTCTTGACGCGCCGCGCCCCGATCGTTCCACCATCGACCGCCTGCGCGCCTTTGCCCGCGGCGAGGACGATCCCGCCCTGTACGAGCTCATCTTCCAATACGGGCGCTATCTGACCGTTTCCGCCTCCCGCCCCGGCACGCAGTGCGCGAACCTGCAGGGCATCTGGAACGATTCCATGCGGCCGCCGTGGAGCAGTAATTACACGGTGAATATCAACACCGAGATGAATTACTGGCCCGCAGAACCGGCGAATCTCTCCGAGATGACGGAGCCCTTGCACGCCTTGGCAGCTCGACTGCGCGTGACCGGCGCGGACGCGGCCCGCGTCTTCTACGGCACACGGGGCGCCTGCGCCCACCATAACGCGGATCTCTGGGCGCACGCCACGCCCGTGAGCGGCGGCGACAAGGGCAGCATGGTTTGGGCCTTCTGGCCGATGGCGCTGGGCTGGCTGAGCCGCCATCTCTACGACCATTACCTCTATACGCTGGACAGGGAGTTCCTTCAGGAGAAGGTTCTGCCCATCCTGCGCGATTCCGCGCGCTTTTTCTGCGACGTGCTGTGCGAGGACGGCGAGGGGAACCTCGCCTTCTACCCCGCCACTTCGCCGGAGAACCATTTCCTGCGCGATGGCCAGGACCTGTGCGGCGCTCTCAGCGCCACCATGTCCGAGGCGATTATGCGCGAGGTCTTCGGCAATTACCTTGCGGCGCTTCAGACTCTCGGCCTGGACGAGGATCTCTCCGCGGAGGTCCGCGAAAAACGCGCCAGGCTGCGGCCGTACCGCGTGGGCTCCAAGGGGCAGCTCCTCGAATGGAACGAGGAATTTGAGGAAGCGGAGCCGCACCACAGGCACCAATCGCACCTCTACGGGCTCTACCCGGGCGTGGAGATCGACGAGAGCACGCCCGAGCTTCTCGCGGCCTGCCGCCGCAGCCTGGAACTGCGAGGGGACGAAGGCACGGGCTGGAGCCTGGGTTGGAAGATCAACCTTTGGGCTCGTCTAGGAGACGGCGCGCACGCCTTGCGTTTGCTACGGCGGCAGCTGCGCCTGGTCGGGGACAGCGAGACGAACTTCACGAACGGCGGCGGAACCTACCCGAACCTCTTCGACGCCCATCCGCCATTCCAGATCGACGGCAACTTCGGCGCTGCGGCGGGCATTTGCGAGATGCTGCTGCGCTCGCGTCCGGACCGGATCGACCTGCTCCCGGCCCTGCCTCCGGAATGGCCGGACGGCGAGGTGACCGGGCTGCGGGCCATGGGCGATATCACCGTGGATATCCGCTTCGCGGGCGGCGTTCTGGCCGAAGCTGTCGTCACGGCGCATCAGCCCTTAACGGCCCCCGTACGCGTCCTCTATCAAGGGCGCGAGCTGGCCGTATTGCGCGCCGCGGGGACATATCGTCTTTCCTGAACCAGAGAAAAAAGAGAGCCGGGCGCTCATGCTCCGGCTCTCTTTTTTATTTCAGCCGCTTGACCATATACAGCAGCAGGTCGTCATCATTTTTGCAAGGCGCGTACTGCTCCAGAACCTTTCCGCGATACCATACGCCGCTTCCGTCCGGAACGTAGCCCCTCAGGACGTACATCCTCTGGGCAGGGCCGTACCCCGAATGAAGCCCCACCGCCAGGCCCACCCTGTCCGCGCGTTTCGCCGCTTCCGCCTCGGCCGCATCCAGGAGCCTTGTGCCGATGCCCTTGCGGTGCAGGTGCCAGAACACGGTCAGATCCTCGATCTCTGGCACATTCTCGCCCGCCCAGGGACCTTCCGCCGGCGTCAGCAGAAGCGTGCAGATGCCGGAAACCACGCCTTCCCATTCCGCGATAAACACCAGGCGCCTGCCCTCGCTCTGCTCACGGTAATATCCCGCGTACGTCTCCATGGACGGCTCCCAGCCGTAGGATTGGTAGGTATCGAAGACTGCCTTCGCGTCCTCCGGGATCATCTCCCGGACTGTGAGGCGCTCGTCGGCGTAGTATACTCGCATATGCCATTCCCCTTTTCTCTCAGATTGCTTCACGGGAGGATCTCGACCTCTGTGCCGATGGGACAGAGCCGCCAGATCTCCTCGATCTCCTCGTTGCGGACCGCGATGCAGCCTGCCGTCCAATCGCCCGAACGTCCGTCCGGATGCTCCCCGTGGATCATGATGAACCCGCCCAGCGGCGTATCCCAAGGCGGGCGGAGACCCGCTCTCTGCGCTGCGGCGACGGCTTCATACTGCTCCTTGGTCACGCGGCCTTCGCACAGGGCTGCGGCAGCGTCTCCCTCCGAAGGGTAATTCAGCCCGAGAGAAAGGTGGAATTTGCTCTTGGGGTTGCGCGTGCAGACGCGATAGCCCCCCTCTGGCGTGCGACCGTCCCCCTCCGCGCGCTTGTGCCCTGCCGGCGCAGACCCG
>CACZOT010000403.1 GCA_902782795.1 uncultured Eubacteriales bacterium
CAGGGGCAGCTGGCGCTCGATCTCCGCTCGCACACGCTCGGCGAGGGTTTGGGAATCGGTGACGAGCACGGCGGAGGCGAGCTTATCATGCTCCGCCTGGGAGAGGAGATCCGCCGCCAGGCAGCGGGCGTCGGAGGCCGCGTCCGCGACGATGAGGATCTCGCTGGGCCCGGCGATCATCTCGATGGAGACCTGGCCGAAGACCTGTTTTTTCGCCTCCTGGACGAAGGCGTTGCCCGGCCCGACGATCTTGTCCACCCGGGGGATGGATTCCGTCCCGTAGGCCAGGGCGGCGATGGCCTGCGCGCCGCCGGCCTTGCAGACGCGGTCCACGCCCGCGATCTTCGCCGCGGCGAGGATGACCGGGTTGATCTTCCCATCCGGGCCCGGCGGGGTGATCATCACCAGCTCCGGCACGCCCGCGAGCTTGGCGGGGATGGAATCCATCAGCACCGTGGAAGGATAGGCCGCCGTGCCGCCCGGCACGTACAGGCCCGCGCGCGCCACGGGGATGATCTTCTGCCCCATGACCACGCCGTTTTTCTCGTTGAGGATGAAGCTGCTGCGCACCTGCTGGCTGTGGAAGGCACGGATGTTCTCCGCCGCTTCCCGAAGGACGCGCAGGAATTCCGGCTTCACGGCCGCCATGGCCTCGTCGAACTCCTCCGGGGAGACGACGAGGCTATCCAGCTTCGCCTTGTCGAAGCGCTCCGTATATTCCAGCACGGCCGCGTCACCCCGGGCGCGCACGTCGGCGATGATGGCCGCGACCGTCGCGGCCACGTCCACCTCCGGCACGGCCCGCGCGAAGATCTCCTCGCTGGCGACTTCTCCATAACGCATGATTCGGATCATTTTTCTGCCACCTGCTCTCTGAATGCTTCCTGCACACGCAGGATGAGGTCCTTTTTGAACGCGTAGCTCGCCTTGTTGGCGATGAGCCGCGCGCTGATGGGCGCGATGGTCTCGATCTCGTGCAGATCGTTCTCGCGCAGGGTCGTTCCCGTCTCCACGATATCGACGATGACGTCCGACAGCCCCAGGATGGGCGCGAGCTCGATGGAGCCGTTCAGGTGCACGATATCGATATCCCGGCCCAGGGAGGCGTAATACCGGGCGGCGATGTGGCTGAACTTCGTGGCAACGACCAGGGTCGAGGCCGGGTCGTCGCGGAAGAGCGCCCTGGTGGCCACGGCCATGCGGCATTTGCCGGTTTTGAGATCCAGCAACTCGTACACGTCCGGCTCGTACTCCAGGAGGATGTCCTTGCCGCACACGCCGATATCCGCCGCGCCGCGCTCCACGTACACGGCCACGTCCGAGGGCTTCACGGAGAAGAAGCGCACCTGCTTTTCCGGGTTCTCGAAGACCAGCTTGCGGCTGTCCTCCAGCATTTCCGGGCATTCGAATCCCGCCAGCGCGAACATTTTGTAGACCTTATCGCCCAGGCGTCCCTTGGGCAGGGCGACGTTGAGCATCTCAGCCATTCCCCTTCGCCTCGCTTTCCCCGAACCGCACCGTTCTCCTCCAGCGCAGGCCCTCGGGCTCGGCCCGCTGGGCCAGGACCCGCTCTCCGCGCTCCGCGAGAGACGCCGCCAGGGCGCAGACCCCGGCCGCGCTGTCCTCCTCGCCGTAGAGGAGGAGCGTGTCCACGTCGTACTCCTCCGTCTCTTCCAGCAGGCGCTCCAGGCGGTCCATATACACCGCGAAGCCGATCGCGCCGCCGGCTTTTCCCATGCGCCGGAGGAGCGCGTCGTACCGGCCGCCGGAGAGGACGGCCGCGGGCACGCCGGCGACGTATCCCTTGAAGACCACGCCGCTGTAATAGCGCGTGGCGCACTCGGTGGCCAGATCCACGCGCAGGATGTCCCCCAGGCCCAGCTCCTCCAGCCCCTCGGCGATCTCCCGCAGCTGCGCGGTCTCGACCGGCGCTGCGCCGGTCTCCTCCAGTCGCTTGAGGATCTCGCCCGGCGCGCCGGACAGCGCCGCGATCTCCAGGAGACGCCCCGCCGCTTCCTCCGGGCAGGCTTCTCCGGCGCAGAGGGCGGCCAGCTCGTGCTGGTTCTTCTCCTCGACGAGCTTGAGCGCGCGCTCCAGCGCCGCGCCCTCCAGGCCCGCCGCGCGCGCCGCCGCTGAGACGACGCCGGGGTGCGAGAGAACGAGCTGGCTCTTCGGGCTGATGAGCAGCAGGCTCCTCGCCGCCAGGGAGGTGACCTCCAGGCAGCTGGCCCCGTCCACCGCCCCGAGGCACTCCAGGCCCGTCTGCAGGATCTCCCGGTAGCTGTGGGAGCTGGCCGAGACGCGGTAGACGTTCTCGTTATAGTACACTTTGCCCAGCATCCCCGGCTTCACCCGGGAATTGCGGATGATGGAGAGGGTCACGTCCGGCTTGAGGGCCATGAGCTTGCCGTTGGTGTCCGTAAAGGTGATGATGCCCTCCGAGGCGAGCAGATCCTTGTTGCGCGCGTAGAGATCGTACTCCTCGAACTTGCTCATCTTGTAGCGGCTGTAGCCCCGGCTCTCGTAGAGGGCGCGCAGCTCCCGCGTCAGCTTTTCCTCGGAATTCATTTCTCCGCCTCCTCCATGCGCGCAATGGCGCGGACATAGCCGCCGCTGCCGTATTCCAGGCACCGCTTGACGCGGCCCACTGTGGCCGGGCTCATGCCCGTCGCCTCGGCCACCTCGCGGTAGCTGAGCCCCCGGCTGAGCAGGCACGCCGCCTCCAGCCGCTGCGACATATCGCGGATCTCCTTCACCGTGCACAGATCGTCGAAGAGCTCGTAGCACTCTTCCACGCTCCCCAGGCGCAAAATCGCCTCGAAGAGCCGGTCCGTCTCCGGACAATGCAGACCCTTGGTCATCGGGACCACCCCCGCGTTCATCGTGATAGCGTACTAGTATACTAGCACACTATCATGCCAAACGCAAGTTAATTTCCGAAGGCGGCGCGGGCGCGAGTGTTCGAAGGCATACAAAAAACGCCCCGGCAGGAGCGTCCTGCCGGAGCGTAGAGGCTTTGCCAGCGAATTACGCGTCGATGTTGACGAAAGCGATGGCATCCACAGAAGCCGGGGTGATGCCGTTGGCGTTGAAGTACTCCATGAAGCTGTCGCTCACGCTCTCGCGCACCATGATGGAGGAGCCGGGCATGATGGCCTTGGAGGAATACATATCTTCGCTGTC
>CACZOT010000404.1 GCA_902782795.1 uncultured Eubacteriales bacterium
AAAAGGTTTCGCGGGCTGGGTGCGCACGCTGGCCGGGCACGGCGTCACGGGCGTGCTCGCGGGCGTGTACACAGCCTCGGTGTCCGTCATGCAAAAGTGTATGGATTTCTACGCCCGCGCCATGGAGGACCAGGCTGGGGGGAAATACCCCGGCGCGCGGCTTCTGGGCGTGCATCTGGAGGGGCCGTTCCTCTCCGTGAAGCGGCCGGGAGCGATGGACGTAAAGCGCATCCTCAAGCCGTCGGTGGAGGCTTATAAGGAGATCTGCCACGGCCACGAGGACATCGTGCGGTTGATGACCGTCGCCGCCGAGGAAGAAGGCGCGGCGGAGCTCGTCGCCTACTGCCGGAGCCGGGGCGTGCGCCTCAGCCTCGGCCACAGCGACGCCACCGCCGAGCAAGCACGCGAGGCCTTCGCGCGGGGCGTTGGGAGTGTCACGCATTTCTTTAACGCCGCGCGGCCCATCCACCACCGGGAGCCGGGCATGCTGGCGGAGGCGCTGCTGACCAAGGGCGTGTACGCCGAGGCCATCTGCGATCTGCAGCACGTAAAGGGCGAGGCGCTGCGCCTCATCCACGCCATGAAGGGCCCGGAACGAATGATGGTCATCTCCGACGGCGTCAACACCACCGGCCTGCCGGACGGCACCTACACGGTCCAGGATCCGGGCGCCGAGGGCATCTATACCGTGCGAAACGGCGCCGCGTACACAGCGGGCGGCTCCCTGGCCGGAGGCGGCGCGTTTTCCGACAAAGCGGTGCGCAACCTCGTTTCCATCGGCATCCCCCTGGAGGACGCCCTGCGCATGGCTTCCCAGACGCCCGCGCGCTTCCTGGGGCTCGAGGGCCTGGGAGAGATCCGTCCCGGCGCTTGGGCCGACCTCGTCCTCCTGGACGGGGAGGGCGGCGTGCGAGAAACTCTGATCGGAGGAACAGCGGTATGAAGATCGGCGTGACCAGCTATAGCTACGACGCCCTCCTGCGCGAGGGCAAAAAGGACATGGAAGGCATCGTTTCCCTGGCGGCGCGTCAGGGCTACGAGGGCATTGAATTCGCCAGTCTGGACGAGATCTACGAGACCGTGCCCGCCAAGGCTCTCCGCGCGCGGTGCGAGGGGGAGGGCATCCTCCCCGCCGGATACGCCGTGACGGCGGATCTGGAGGCGGGCATCGAACGGGCGGAGAGCAAGCTGACGCGCAATTTGGACGAGGTGGCCGAGCTCGGCGCGCCCGTCATGCGCACGGATCTCTTCCATGAATATCCCCTTGATCCCTTCGCGGAGAAATACATCGCCGCCGTGCGCCGCATCGCCGACGAGGCGGAAAAGCGGCACATCGTTCTCACCACCGAGAACCACTGCGGCTACTTCTGCACCGCCGAGCGCATGGAGCGGCTCGTCACCACGGTCGCGCACCCGAATTTCGGCATCCTCTGCGATACGGCCAATTTCCTGGACGCGGACGAGCGCGCCGACGAAGTGCTCGCGCGGATCGCGCCGTACGTGCGCCACGTGCATCTCAAGGATTGCCACTGGAAGAGAGGAGACATGCTCTACCCCGGCGAGGGCTGGTACAGCACCCGGGGAGGCAATTACATCCGCGGGGCGATCGTCGGCCACGGGGACGTGCCCCTGCCGCAGGCCATCAAGGCCCTGGACGCCGTTGGGTACGCGGGCTGGCTCATCGTGGAGTTCGAGGGCATCGAGGAATGCGAATCGGCCTGCGCGCTCTCCCTGCGCTACGCCAAACGGCTGCTCGGCTCGCTGGGTCTGCTGCGCTGGCACGAGGGCTGCTGAACGGACAGACAATGGAATAAAGGAGGATGGGACACATGGACAAGGTGAAACTGGGCATCATCGGCGCGGGAAACATCGCGCGCGTGCATCTGGAATCCATCAGCTACGCGAAAAACTGCGAGGTCGTGGCGATTTACGACCGCCAGCCGGAAGTCGCCAAAGAGGCGGCGGAGAAGTTCGGCGTCAAGGCCGAGGAATCGCTCGAGGCGCTGCTCGCCCGCGAGGACATCGAGGGCGTCATCCTCGCCGTGCCGAATTACCAGCACAACCCCTGCTGCCTGGCGGCCATCGCCGCGGGCAAGCACGTCCTCACGGAAAAGCCGATGGCGCTTACCGTCGCGCAGGCCGAGGAGATGGTCGAGGCGGCGAAGAAGGCGAATGTGAAGCTGGCCGTGGGTCTTTGCTCCCGCTTCATGGCCGAGCCGCAGATCGTCCGCGAGCGCGTGGAGAAGGGCGAAATGGGCCATATCTACGCCGCCAACTGCTCCGTGCTGCGCCGCCGCGGCGCGCCCATCGGCTGGTTCACGGACAAGAGCCGCTCCGGCGGCGGTCCGCTGATCGATATCGGCGTGCACGCCATCGACGTGGCCTGGTATATGATGGGCAAACCCAAGCCCGTGCTGGCCAAGGCCCTGAACTATGCTGAGATCGAGCACAAGCACCTCAAGGGCATGGAGAATTACGTGGCCTTCGAGAAGGGCGACGTGTACGACGTCGAGGACATCTCCTTCGGCATGATTACCTTCGAGAACGGCGAGTGCATGCGCTACGAGGCGGGCAACACCAACAACGGCCGCGAGAAGGATTTCGAGATCGAGCTCATGGGCTCCAAGGGCGGCGTACAGGTCACGCCGCTGGTCTTCTACGGCGAGAGCTGCGACGGCTACTTCGCCGAGGAGAAGCCGCAGTATGTCACCACCTTCGAATTCACCAAGCAGGCCGAGAACTTCGCCGCGGCCATCCGGGGCGAAGAGGAGCTGCGCACCCCCGGAGAGGACGGCCTGGTGGTCCAGAAGATGCTCAACGCGCTCTACCGCTCCGCTGAGAGCGGCCGCGAGGTGGAGGTCTGACCTCCTTCTCCGCCCGCGGAAAGAGCGGCGCCGCGCCAGGCATAAGCCGGGCGCGGCGCTTGCGTTTTTGCGGGGGAGCAGGTCAGACCAGGAGCATCACGAAGGGGATCGTCGCCGCGCACAGGAGCGTCGAGGCGGTGAAGACCTGTGTGCCGTAGAGATCGTCGCCGCCGTAGCGGTACGCGAAGAGGATGATCATCGTGGCCACGGGAGTGGCGGAGGCCAGCACCACCGTGCCGCGCAGGACCAGCGGCAGATCCAGGGGCAGCAGCTTCAAGACCAGCGCGAACAGCACCGGGCAGACGACGAGGCGCATCAGGCAGACCAGCAGCGCCCGCGCGTTCTTCGCCAGGGCGCCAAGATCCGTATTGGCCACGGACACGCCGGCGATCAGCATCGCCAAGCCGGTGTTCAGCGCGGAGATGTGCTCCAGCGGCGCTGTCACCAGCTCCGGCAGGCGGATCCGCGCGAAAAAGCACGCCGCGCCCAGGAAGATCGCGATGATCGAGGGCGAGAAAAGCCCTTTGCGCAGCGCCTTGCCCGAGAACGAGCCGCTCATGCAGATGACGCCGTGGGTCCAGACGATGAGGTTGAAGGCCGTGATGAACGCCGTCAGGTAGAACACGCCCTCCGAGCCGAACACCCCGTTCACCAGGGGGATGCCCAGGAACCCGGCGTTGCCGTAGATCGCGCCGAAGCGGTCCATGCGGCTGAGGCCGCCGTCGCCCGCCTTTTTGCGGAAAACCGCCGTCGCCGCCGCGATGGCGATGGCGAACGCCAGCAGCGACAGGGCGAACGAGATCAGCAGGTTGCGCGCCAGCTCGGGCTCGTATTCGCGCTGGAAGGAGAGGAAGATCAGCACCGGGCTGACGATCAGGAGCAGAAGGTCCGACAGGCGCTTGTTGACCTCGCGGTCCAGGATGCCCGTTTTCTGGCAGATCACGCCCGCCAGCATCAGCACCAGGATCGCGACGATCTGCCGCGCGGAGATGAGAGCCAGTTCCATGCGATTCATCCTTTGCTTTCGTTTTCGCACACGCCTCGCATTATACCCCGCTTCTGCGGCGGTCGTGTTGCCTTTGTGTTGAAGGTTGCGGCCCGGCGAAGGTGGTCCTGGCGGTCTCGCCGGGAGGCCCCGCTGTCTGGACTGTTGGCAGGGGCGCTGCCCCTGCACCCCGCCAGGAGGCTCCGCCTCCTGGACCTCCGGCAGAGGGCTCCGCCCTCTGCACTCCCGCCAGGGGGAATGATTCCCCCTGGACCCCTCAATTGGGGAATCGAAAAGAAAAGGGCTCCGGTATCCTGCCGCCAGGATGCCGGAGCCCTTTTCTTTTCGATAGAGCTGCCATGTTTATGTATTGCAGAAATCCCTCAATATGGGATTCTTAAGGGGCCTTGGACCCTTAAGCGGGGTGCGGGGCGGAGCCCCGCCGCAACCCCGACAGCGGAGAGCCCCTGGCGTCTCCCCCCTAATCCCGCGTGACGTTTTTGATCCACTTGTCCCCGCGCAGGCGCAGGAACGCGATGATCCACTTGAAGCACTGGTCGATGCGCAGGAAGAGGAACACGAGCGCGGGCTCGAGCTTGAAGACGTAGGCGGCGAGGTAGGAGAAGGGAAGGACGACGAGCCAGCCGCAGATGAGATCCACAATCATGACGAATTTGCCGTCGCCCGCGCCGCGGTTGATGCCCACGAAGCAGGAGGCGTGGTAGGTGGTGCCCATGAGGGTGATGGCGCCGAGGGCGATCATCTGCTTGGCGTAGACGGGCGCCTGGCCGGAGAGGCCGTAGGCGTCGATGAACACCCCGCGCAGGCAGAAGACCACCAGGCACATCGCCACGCCGAAGACGGCGAACATGATCTGGATGGTGTTGGAGTATTCGCGCGTCTTTTTGTAATCCTTCTGGCCGACGGTCTTGCCGATGACCACGCAGGCGCCGGCGGCGAGGGCGTTGGTGAAGATCATGCCCATGCTCATCATCATTTCGGCGGCGCGGTACGCGGCCACGACCTCCACCGCCAGGTGGCCGATGATCGCGCTTTTGAACAGCCCCACGAGGGACCACTGCGCGTCTCCCAGACCGACCGGCAGGCCGTAGCGGCGGTAATCCGTCCAGAGGGAAAAGGGCGAACGCAGAAGATCGCGCGGCTTGAGATCGATGGCCTTCTGCACGCGGAACGCGTAGAGCCAGACGATGGCCAGCTCCGTCACACGCGCCAGGATCGTGGCGATGGCCGCGCCTTCCACGCCCAGGGCCGGGAAGCCGAAATGGCCGAAGATGAGGGCATAGTTGAAGAAGAGGTTTACGAGCATCGCGCCGACGGTGATGTAGAGCGTCACCTTGACGACCTCCACCGCGCGCAGCATGCCCACCATCGAGTAGGCGAGGGCGTAGGGGATGTAGGAGAAGGCCACGATGGAGAAATAGCGCACCGCGATGTGGAAGGCTTCCCCGGAAGAGGCCGAGGAAGAGGACGAGAGCACCACCCGCAGGAGCGGCCCGGGGCACAGCCGCGCCAGGAGCACGAAGACGAGCGAGACGCAAAGCGTCAGGAGCGCCACCAGGGGGAACACCTGTTTGATGCGGCGCGTGTCCTTCTTGCCCCAGTATTGGGCGATCAGCACGCCTGAGCCGCTCGTCAGGCCCAGCACCATGGCCGTGAAGAAGTTCGTCAGGGAGTTGGTCTGGCCGACGCCCGTCAAGGCCAGGTTGCCCAGATCTGTGACCGTCGAACCGGCCGGGAGGCCGAGGAGCTGCGGCTTGTCGATCCAGCTGACCATGAGGTCGTCCAGGTACGTCACCGCCAGCGAGACCAGGCTTTGAAACGCCGAGGGGATCGCGATGCGGAGGATCGTTTTGTAGAAATTCTTGTCGCGGACCACGCGGGATCAGCCTCTTTTCATTTGTTCTCCGCCAACGATTGTACGCGCCCGGGGAGGCGCTGTCAATGGCGCTGTTGTCACGGGAGGGAGCTTGAGGCGCGGAGGGCCCGCGCCAAAGGCGCGCGGGCCCTCCGCGCCCCTCCGGCGCACGGCCTCGGACGGCCGCTGCGCGGCCACCCGACGCCACGCGCCGGAGGGCGCCCTGGCGGGAAGGCAGAGGGGAAAGAAAGGGCGGCAAGGGG
>CACZOT010000405.1 GCA_902782795.1 uncultured Eubacteriales bacterium
CCTGAAACCGGAATTCAAGGAATACCAGAAACAGATCATCAAAAACGCCGCTGCCATGGCGGATGAACTGACGAAACAGGGACTGCGGCTGGTTTCCGGCGGTACCGACAACCATCTCATGCTCGTGGACCTCACCCCCGCCGGCCGCACCGGCAAGGAGATGGAGACGCTGCTGGATCAGGCCAACATCACCTGCAACAAGAACACCATCCCCAACGAGACGCAGAGCCCCTTCGTGACCAGCGGCGTCCGGCTCGGCACCCCCGCCGTGACCACGCGCGGCATGAACGAGGCCGACATGGATGAGATCGCCGACATGATCGCCACCGTCGCCCGCGACGGCGAAGCCGCCGTGGAGCCGACCCGCGAGCGCGTGCTGGCGCTGCTGGCGAAGTATCCGCTGTACGAATAGAGAAGCAAGGGTCCAGAGGGAATGATCTCCCCCTGGACCTTTTTTTGTTTTCCCAGACGATTTAGCGGCTGCGGGGAAACGGTCAAACGTGCTTTTCCGAGGAATATCCAAGGGAGAGCGATCGAACTCTTGCGCTTCCTGAACAGGCGTGTGAATCCAACGTGATTCGGAATGCTCATCTCCCATATTGGGGGAGGCTTTCCCATGCGCGGAACGCTGGCCGTTGGTCTGCTTGTCGCAATTTGCCTGCTCTTGGCTGTCCCCGCCCAGACGGAGACGGGGCGGCCGTGGAGCCCGCGCTCGCTTGCCCTGCCGGTTTAGCGCCCGCTGTTCGGGCGACGCCGGTCCCCCTCTGGCGGGCCCCGATCGGAAAAACGCCTTGCACTTCCCACTGAGGAGGTGCAAGGCGTTTCTGTTTGTGACAAAGCTCTGCCGCGAGAGACCCGGGGCGGGGGAGGGCTAGAGAAGCCCCAGCTCGCCCGGCGAGGGCCTCCGCTCCGCAAGGCGGTAGGCGCTGCCGTCCCGCTCGCGGTCAAGGAACCCCATGTCGTGCAGCTCCCGGCGCAGTGTGGCGGGGTCGCCGAAGGTGTGCCAGCTGTTCAGGAGGGCATTGACCTCTTTTTCGCTGTAGATCCTGCCCGGCTCGAAGCGCTCCGCCAGAAGCAGGAGCGCCCAGAGCCTCTTTTTGCGCTTGGCGGGCCAGAGAGTCAGGCGGCCCTCCCCGTCCAGAAAAGAGCGCAGCTCCGTCTTTGCGTCCATTTGTTCTCGAAACCTCCTTGCCTGGCGAAATCGGGAAAGGGAAAACGCGCGGGAGCCCTGCGGCGGGCGGCGCGACGGAGGCGTTTTATTTGACGCCCCGGCGCAGGACGCGGCCCAGGCCGCGCGAGACGAGGCGGTCGTTCTCCACGGCCACGGAGCCGTTCACAAGGACGAAGCGCGCGCCCTCGGCGAGCGGGTCCGGGCGCAGGTAATCGGCGCGGTCGCGGAAGGAATCCGGCTCGATCACGGCCACGTCCGCGTCGTATCCGGCCCGCAGGAAGCCCTTGCTCCGGAGCCCGTAGACCGAGGCCGTCAGGCCCGTCATGCGGCGGATGGCCTCCTCCGGGGCGAAGAGCGGGTCCTCCCCCAGGGCGTATTCGCGCAGGAAGCGCGGGAACGCGCCGCGGTAGCGCGGGTGCTTCGGGCCGTCCGGCAGCACGCTGTCGGAGATGCACATGGTATCCGGCAGGGCGAACACGCGCCGCACGTTCTTCGGGTCCATGGAGAAGGTGACGATGGAGATGCCCTGCGGCTCGGGCACCAGCAGCTCGCACATGGCGTCCACGGGGTGCAGGCCCATCTCCCGGGCGATCTCGCCCACGTATTTCCCGATCCAGCGGCGGTTGGCCTCCGTGCCCGCGGCGCTGATGAGGATGGTGTCCTCCCAGCCCCGGTTGGCGAGCTGGTTGTCCCAATCCTCGTGACGCACGGCGAGGATCTCCCGCAGGAGCAGGCGCTGCTCCGGCACGGCCAGGCGCGCCGAGAGGGCGTCCGCGCCGTCCTGCTGCCAATCCGGCGGCAGGAGGGAGAGAAGCGTGGTGGAGCCGGCTGTGTAGGGGTAGGCGTCCGCGGTGACGGATTGCCCCTCGGCGCGGGCGGCGGCGAGGGAGGCGAGCGCGTCGTCGAAGACCGCGCCCCAGCTCAGCGGCCCCGCGGCCTTGAAGTGGGAGATGCCCACGCGCGCGCCGCTGGCCTTGCCCAGGGCGATGAGCTCCCGCACGGATTCGGCCAGAAGCTCGCCCTCGCCGCGGATGTGCGCGGGCACGGGCGCGCCGTACTGGGCCGCCACGCGCATGCAGGCGGCGAGCTCGTCGAAGGTATAATGCGCCTCGGGGACGTACATGAGCCCCAGCGTCAGGCCAAACGCGCCCGCGCGCAGGGCCTCGTCGATATAGCTTTCAGCACGGCGCAGGGCCTCCTCCGGGAAACGCTCCGGCGCGGCGAAGCCCAGGGCGGCCGTGCGCGCGGTACCGTCGCCGATGAAAAAGCCCGTGTTCAGGGAAGGACGCGCGGCCTCGGCGGCGTCCAGGAAGGCGGGGAAGGAATCGAAGACGGGCAGAGCGTCCAGCGTGCCGAGGATGGGCTTGAGATAGGCGCGCTGGGCCTCTGCGTATTCGGCTGGGCAGGGCGCGAGCGAGAGCCCGCAGTTGCCGCCGATGGCGCTGGTGACGCCCTGACGCAGCTCGACCTCGCCGTAGCCCTCCTCACGTAGGACCGCGGCGTCGATGTGGCGGTGGGGGTCGATGAAGCCGGGGCAGACCCACGCGCCTCGGCAATCCAGGACGCGATCGGCCTTGACGCCGGAGCATGCGCCGACCTCGCGGATTCGGCCGTTCTCGATCCAGACGTCTGCCAGGAAGGGCGCGGAGCCGGCACCGTCGAAGACGAGGCCGCCGCGCAGGAGCAGGGAAGACATGTCGGGTCATCCTCCTTTTGATCGTCGCCGCCTTGATCCGAGAAGGCGTCGACCCGGCGTACCGCCGCTACGCGGCCGGTAGTCTGATCAAGATCATGTTTTGATCGTCACTGTCGGGACAGGTCGGGAGAGAAAGCTGGGCAGATCAAGAGCGGGCCGAAGCCCGCCCCCCGATAAACCTGCGATATCAGTTCAGCCCGAAGAAGCGCGCCGCGTTGCCAAAGCAGATATCCCGCACCATTTCGCCCACGGTCGCGAGCTTTTCGGCAGGGTATTCGCCACGGTCGATCACCTCGCCCAGGCGCTGGCAGAGGATGCGGCGGAAGTACTCGTGCCGCGTGAAGGCGGAGAAGGAGCGGCTGTCTGTGAGCATGCCCACGAAATAGCCCAGGAACGCGCCGCTGATGGCCTCGTCCAGCTGGCGGCGGATGCCCTCCAGCGTATCGTTGAACCACCAGGCGCTGCCCAGCTGCACGCGCCCGGGGACGCCGCCGCCCATGAAATTGCCCGCCATGGTGGCGAGGACGGGGTTGTCCGCGGGGTTCAGGCAGTAGAGGATGGTGCGCGGCAGGCGGTCCTCCTTCTCCAGGGCGCCGAAGAATTCCGCCAGGGCCTGCGGATCCGAGACCGGGCCGATGGAATCCGCCCCGGCGTCCGGCCCGACGAGCCGCCAGAGGCGCGGGCTGTTGTTGCGGATCACGCCCAGATGCAGCTGCATGACCCAGCCCCGGCGGGCGTATTCGCGGGTGAGATGATCGAGGATGTAGCTGGAGAGCACGGCGGCGTCCGCCTCGGAGACCGCCTTCCCGGCCAGGGCGCGGGAGAAGATCTCGCCGGTCTTGCGCTGGTCGCGCGTGTAGGAGAGGATCTTCATGCCGTGGTCGCTGGCGAGGCACCCGGCCTCCTGGAAGCGGTCCATGGCGCGGGAGAGGGCCTGGAGGAGATCCTCCGGGGCGTTGATATCCAGGCCGTTGGCGCGCCCGAGAGCGCGAAGGTACTCCGCGTAGCCCGGCTTGTCCGCCTGCATGGCCTTGTCCGGCCGGAAGGCGGGCAGGACGCGGAAGCCCAGGTCTTCCCGGCGCAGGGCGGCGTGTACGCGCAGATCGTCCGCGGGGTCGTCCGTGGTGCACAGGGCGCGCACGCCCATGCGGCGCAGAAGGCCGCGGGCACGGAATTCTTCTTTTTTGAGGAGCTCGCCGCAGCGGTCGTAGATGCGGTCGGCCGATTCCTCGCACAGGGGCTCGTCGATGCCGAAATACCGGCTCAGCTCCAGGTGGCTCCAGTGGTAGAGGGCGTTGCCGACCAGGCGCTCGCAGGTCTTGGCCCAGAGGCGGAATTTCTCGCGCGGGTCGCCGTCGCCGGTGATGTATTTCTCGTCCACGCCCGCGGCGCGCATGGCGCGCCACTTGTAGTGGTCGCCGCCCAGCCACAGTTCCGTGATGGAGGAATACTGCTTGTCCTCGAGGATCTCCCGGGGGGAGAGGTGGCAGTGGAAATCAAAGATGGGCTGCCCGGCGGCGTAGTCCCGGTAGAGGATTTGGCCCGCTTCCGAGGAGATGAGGTAGTTTTCGTCCATGAAACCGCGCATGAGGGAGGCACTTCCTTTCGTTGGTCAGAGGTCGTCGGCGCGGGGGTCTTCCCGGCGGCGGCGCAAAGAGCGCACCCCGTCGGCGATGACGACCGCGCCGCCCGCGAGCATCGTCAGGTAGAAGGTGAAAAACCGCCACGCGAAGAGCATGCCGATGCGGCCCGTCTCCGGCATGAGCGTGTGGAAAAACAGCCAGAAGACGCCCTCCTGCGCCCCGGACGCGCCGGGCAGAGGCACGAAGGAGACCGTCTGGTAGAGGAGCAGCTGCAGCGTGACCAGCTGCCAGACGCTCGCGCCGGAAAGGCCGAAGGCGTGGTACAGCGCCCAGATGATGCAGCTGTAAAAGAGCACCTGCGCCGCCGCCAGAAGAAACATGGCCAGCATGTCCAGGGGACGGTCGCGCAGGGCGACCAGGCTGACGAGGTAATTCTCCACCTGCTGGTCCACGCGCTTTTTCACGGCGACGGGGTCCCGCACGAGGCGCAGCCGCGCGCCAAGCCGCAGGGCGAAATCCGTGATGGCGCGGACCACGCGGCGGTTGATCATGATCATGACCACCGCGCCGACCACCAGGGCGTTGATGACGAAGCCGAGGATCACCAGCCAAAAGGTGCCGTTCACCGTGCCGCGCACGAAGGAGAGGTTGGAGCCCATGCCGGCGGCCGCCAGGACGAGCAGCATGCTTTGGAAGGTGACGAATTTCACGATCACGCCCGAGGCGCTGGCGCTCACGGGCACGCCGGCCTTGTGCAGGTGGTACATCTGCATGGGCTGGCCGCCGCTCGCCGCGGGCGTTACCCCGGAATAGAACAGGCCGATCAGAGAGGCGCGCAGGGCCTCCGGCATGGGGACGAACACGCCTTGCCGCGCCAGGTAGAATTTCATGGCGTAGGCGCGCGAACAGATGAACCCCGCCCAGCAGGCGACGGCCGCCGCCTCCCAGAGCGGGTTCATGGTCCTGAGCGCGGTCCAGGCGTCCACGATGCTGTTCTCGCGCGCGGCGATCAGCAGGATCACCGCGAACGTCAGCAGGATAAAGAGCGCGCCCGCGTAGTTTTTCAGAAATTTCCGCATCCGATCCCTCGCAAAGACGCCGCGTCGGGCGGCGGGATGAGGGGGATGTCCAGAGGTCCCGCATGAGCGGCGGCCAGCGCATACCCCTACATCTTAAGTATACCGTATCTTGCCGTTTCATTCAAGCGCAAGCCGCTTTTTTGCCGGGAAATTCACGGCGGGAGGTGCATTTTCCTTCGCGTGTGATATAATAGTTGCCAGATATACTATGGATCCGGGGCGCGCCTGCGCGGCACCGCGTTCGGCTGAAGCCGAACGCTCGCGCCGCCGCCCGGGTCCGGCGCACCGCTCGGGACGGCCTTTGGCCACCCCTCGCGACGCGCCGGACGCATCCTGAGCGGCGTCGGAGGGCGCCCGGAGCGAAAGGCCGCCGCGCCCCAATGGCGCGCAGAGGAAACGCCGGCCGGCATGAGAGCCGCCCGAGGGCGGGCCGCAAGCCCGGCATGGCCCCTGACGGATCCGCGCGGGCAGTCTCAAAGCCAGGGTTCTGTCAGGATCCGGCAACGACGCTTCGATACGAAGGAGAGAGGACCTTGATCATCCGCTACAAGCGCAATTCGCCCGGGGAGCAGACGCTCCCGCACGCCTTCGAGGCATACAGCGACACCGAGGAGCCCTTGGGCGAGGCCTCGGTGGAGGCGGTGAACTGCCCCCTGGTCTGGGGCGCGCGGCCGCGATTGGTCACCATCCGCGCGCAAGGCGACGAAAGCGCCATGGACGCCCTGATCGGCGCGGCCACGGCCCACGCCCTCATCCTCACGCGGGAGGGCGGCCCGGCCTGCGTCCGCGCGGAACTCCCGCCGGAGAGCGCCTCGGCGAAGGTCCGGGAGACCCTGGAGATCCTCGGCTTCAAGGGCTCCTCGCGCCTGATCCGCATGCGGGAGACCGTCGGCCCTGGCCCCACGGTCGCGCCGATCCCCGAGGGGCTCACCGTCGTGCGGGATTATCTCAACGACGAGGGCGAGCGCCGCTTCTATCTCGAACGCGTCAACACCATCTTCGGCGGAGGATTCACGCCCGAATGGCTCGCCGCGGCGCGCCAGAAGCCTCATTTTTCCCGCATGCTCCTCATCGACAAAAACGGCGCCGCGGGCGAGATGGTCACCTGGGAGGAAGACGGCGAGGCCGTGGCGGAGAACATCTGGGTGCATCCGGATTGGCGCCGGCGCGGCGCTGGTAAGTTCCTTTTGGAGTTCGCGCGCATCTACTGGCTGGAGTGCGGGGCCGCGAAGGCGCGCATGGACGTGTGGAGCCGCATCGAGCCCGCCGTGCGTCTGGCCTATTCGGCCGGGTTCCGGCCCGCGGAGACGGTGAAGGAGTATCCTTTCCTGGACGTGCGGTGAACGAGGGGGGCCGCCGGGCGCTCCGTCCTTGTTCAAGGGTCTTTGTCCCGTAAGAATCCCTTGTTGGGGAACGGGGTTGTTCACAAACAGAGCAAAAAAGGGCTTCGGGATTCGGAGAAAGGGATCCCGGAGCCCGCGTTTTTTCCGTATTCCGTTCGGGAGAACCGGCGGGAAGGCGATTCCATGGCCGCTCTCCCTGCTGGTCTGCAAAAATTAACGGAAAACCCCGTGACGGCGGGGAGGAAGTCTGCTATACTATATTTTCGGTAAAACGCACCCTTGCGGATCTCTCCGGCGTTGCGGCCAAGGCCGTTCCGGCGGGAAAGGAAGCGGGGGGTGGAAAAAAACAAGGAGGGAACCCCACTATGGCAGTCATTTCCATGAAGCAGCTGCTGGAAGCCGGCGTCCATTTCGGACACCAGACCCGCCGCTGGAACCCGAAGATGGCCCAGTACATCTTCACCGAGCGCAACGGCATCTACATCATCGACCTGCAGAAGACC
>CACZOT010000406.1 GCA_902782795.1 uncultured Eubacteriales bacterium
AAGAAAATGGACTTTTGCATCGGCTGTTACACGCCCGAGGGCGGAGAGGGCTTGCACCGCGTCCGCCGCGAGGGGAACACCCTGCGTCTTCTGGAGAGCGACGGAGCGCTGCAGAACACGGGCTTTCTCTGCGTGAACCGTGCGAAAACGCGCCTCTGGGCGGCCAGCGAGATGGCGGACGCGCCGGAGAACATGCTTCTGGGCGTATACGATATAGAATCCGGTCGGTTCAGGCTTTTGAACACATGCTCGCTGGAGGGCCACGGCTCTTGTTTTCTGGCCTTGGACGAAAAAGGGACCGAAGTCTTTGGCGCGAATTACGACGCGGGGTCCCTCTCGATCTTTGAGACCACGGGCGACGAAGTGCGGTGCAGGCAGATCATCCGCCACAGCGGCTCAGGCCCGAACCCGGAGCGCCAGGAAGCGCCGCACGTGCACCAGACCCTGCCGGACAAGCGCGGTCTGCTGCACGTGGTCGATCTGGGGATCGACGCGATCGTCACCTATCGAAAAACCGACGATGGTCTGTACAAGGAATTCTGCCGCACGCCTCTCGAGCCGGGATACGGCCCGCGTCACATGGTCTGGCACGAGGATGGGGACACGGCGTACGTCTGCTACGAACTGGGCAATCACGTGAGCGCGCTGCGCTGGAACGGCCGTGGCTTTGATGTTTTGCAGACCCTGCCCACGCTCCCGGAGGGGTTCGACGGCTTCAGCGCCTGCGCGGCCATCCACCGTCTGGGCGACAGGGTGGCGGTATCCAACCGCGGGCACGATTCGCTGGCCCTGTTCCGCATCGGGCCAGACGGTTTGCTGACGCCCGACGGCATTATACCGGCCGAAGTCGGTTTTCCGCGCGACTTCGCTCTGCTGGAAGACGGCGCGATCCTCACCGCGGGCCAGCATTCGAACGACCTGGCGCTCCTCGTTCCTTCCGGGTCCGGCTATGCGGTCGCCGACCGCCTCACGCTCACCGCGCCGGTGTGCGTCGTGCAGCTGGGATAGACGAGAGAGATTCCTCCGAAACAACGCGAAGCGACAAAAACGGGCTTCCGGATCCCGCGAAAAGGGTCCGGAAGCCCGCTTTTATTGGAACACAAACGGCCGCCACGGTATTACCCGAGCGCGTCCAGTTCCTCCCAACGCTCGGTGAGGAAGAGCAGCTCGCGGTAAAACCGCTGTACCTTGGGGGAATCCGTGCGCAGGTTGCGCGGGTGGATCCACCAGGGCGCTTCGATGCACCAGGTGACGCGCAGCGCGTCGCCCAGATCGAAGGGGGCGAACTCCCGATACGCGTCGCAGAAGGCGCGCACCAGGCGGCGATCGAACCCGTCCTCGCGCCAGGCGAGGGAGAGCAGGGCGCGGGCCGGGTCATGCCAGGTGAAGCAGTGGGAGAAGCGGTCGAAATCCACGACCGCGCTAACGCCGTCGCCGTCGAAGAGGATGTTGTCCCCGGCGAAATCCTCGTGGCAGGGCCCCTTGGGCAGCCGACCGAGGAATTCAGACGAGAGCGTGGCGAGGATGCGCTCCTGCGCAAGGACTGCGCGCCGGTAGCGCTCGGGCAGATCCGGCGTCAGCTCTGCGCGGCGCTCCCGGGAATTCGCCTCCAGGCGATCCAGAAAGGCGCGTACGTCCAGCGGATAGCCCTTCATCGGAGCGGCGGGCATGCGGTCGAAGGCGACGCGCATGCGCCCGCAGACCGCGCCGAGGGAGCCGATCTGCGCCTCGGTGACGGTCTCCGGCGTCGCCTGACGCCCGGGCGAAAAGTCCATTACGGAATAGGCCGTCCCGTCCGCAAGGATGCGCACGGCCCTTCCTTCTTGCAGGTACACGCGCGGGCAGGGCACGCCCTCACCGCGCAGGCGCTCCTGGGCCTGGAGGGCGGCCTCGATCTCGGCGATGCGATGGTCCTCGCGGAAGCGCTCGCGGCTGTACTGCTTGACGAGCAGCTCCCGCCCGCCCGAGCGCACGCGTGCCTTGGCGTTCATCCAGCCCCCGGAGACCGGGGATTCCGCCTCGATGGAAAAGCCGTAGGCATCGCACAGGTCTGCAGCGATGAAAGGATCCATCTATCAGCCCTCAATGCGGGAGCGCAGCAGCCGCGCGATGGCCCCGAGGTACTTGAGCAGATCCGGCGCGAGCTCCTTGTCGCGGGAGGCGAGGCCGTTGAACGTCTCGAAGCTGAGGGTGCCGGAGTAGCCGATTTCCCGCAGGCCCTGGCAGACCGCGTCCCAATCGATGACGCCGTCCCAGGGGAAGAGGTGCTCGTCGTCGCGGCCGTCGTTGTCGTGGAGATGGACCACGCGGATGCGCTTGCCCAGGGTCTTGATGAACTTGTATATATCGCGGCCCAGCAGCGCCACGTGGCCGCTGTCCAGGCAGTAGCCGAAGATCTCCTTGCCGGCGATGGCGTTGAGTTCGTCCACCATGCGCGCGCCTTCCGCGGGATCGGACATGCAGGCCTCGACGATGTGGTGCTTGTAGAACGCCCACATGTTCTCCGTGCAGATGCCCACGCCTGTGCGCTCCATGGCGGGGATAAAAGAGGAATACATATCGATGTTGACCTGCCATTCGCGCTCGGCGGTCAGGCGCTTGGCGTAGGAGTTGAACGCCGGGTGCACGACCAGCCAGGGGCAGCCGGCCTCGGCGCAGATCTCCAGGCAGCGCTCGATGGACATGCGCAGGTAGGCGTTGGTCTCCTCCTGGCCGTCCACCCAGGTGGGGAAGGGGGCGTGCGCCTGGCCGAAGCCCACGCCGTGGGCCCTGGCCGCGTCCAGATAGGGCTTGACGGCGGCGGAGATCTCCGCGGGGGATTTGTCGAAGACGCTGGAGAGT
>CACZOT010000407.1 GCA_902782795.1 uncultured Eubacteriales bacterium
CGCCGGTGGTCAGCTCGAAGCGGAAGATGCGGCCGTTGGAATTGTAGTAGAGGTATTTCCCGCAGGGCGACCAGTTCGGCGCTTCGATCAAATACGGAAACTCGGCCACGACCGTGCTGCGGCCTGTATCGACATCAAAAACCTCCAGGATGGATTCGTCGTCGTCGCGATACCAGGGGTTCGTCTTGTCGATCGCCATGCGGACACTCCCCTTCCCAAAATGGATCCCTTGCAAGCACATCATAGTGCAATTAACGCGCGTTCACAAGCGTTTCGAGAATTTTCTCCGTATTGTTTCATTTTTGGTTCTCCTTTTTGGTGATTATGCCTCGAAATCCACTCCACATTTGTGGCGGTTGGCTTTCTTTATTTCGTTCGCGGGATAAACTCGCGTTCATTTTGTGGAACGTTTTCACCGTTCCTCGCCCCTGCGGGGTTGCCTTTTTTTCTTCTGCGTACTATACTAGAGGCCGTCCGGCGCTTTCAGTGGCCGGAAAAGCACGCGTTCGAAGGGAGGCGGCCAGCCCGTGTCCAAGCTCAACAGCAATGATATCGCGCATCTCGCGGGCGTTTCCCGCTCCACGGTGAGCCGCGTCATCAACGGGTACGCCAACGTGCCCGAGGAGACGCGCGAACGCGTGATGAAGGTCATCCACGAGAACCACTATTATCCGCTCATCTCTGGGCGGCTCCTCTCCGGCAAAAGCACCAAGACCCTGGGGCTGTTCTGGATCGGCCAGCCGCAGCTGGCTTCGGACTCTCTGGTGAGCAATTACTTCATGCACATCATCGACGCGGCCGCGCAGCGGGGGTATCTGGTGCTCTCCAGCGTGATCGACAACCTGACCGACAAGGCCAACGTCAACCACGTGCGGCGCATCTTCATGGAGGGCCGCATCGACGCGGGCATCTTCGTGGGCGAGAACAACAACGAGCCCCTGGTGGAGGAGCTCTCCAGCCTGGGCATGACCCTGGGCCTGTTTGATTATTACCACGAGAATGAGGACGTGCCCGGGCGCATCACCGTCAATTTCGAGCGGGATTCCGGCGAAAAAGCCATTGATTACCTCTATTCCCTCGGGCATCGGCGCATCGCGCTCATCGACGGGGATTTCTCCCGCATCAGCTGCGTGCACCGGCACGAGAGCTACATGCGCGGCTTCATGAAGCACAATCTGCCCGTGCAGAACAAGTGGATCGCCGCGGGCGGCATCGTCTCCCAGGGCGGTTACGAGGCCGCCAAGCGCATGCTCTCCGCCTGCATGGACGACCTGCCCACCGCGATCTGCGCCAACAACGACGCCGCCGCTTTCGGCGTCTATAAGGCCTGCAGGGAGCTGGGGCTCTCCATCCCCGGGCAGATCTCGATCATCGGCCACGACGGCCACGAGCGCGGCCTCTTTACCGAGCCGCCGCTCACCACCCTCGCCTTCGATTTCCGCGCCATGTTCGCCTCCCTGGTGGACCGCGTCGTGGACACCCTGGAAAAGAAAGAGAACGTGCCTCAGAGCGTATTTCTGCCCAGTACACTCGTGGAAAGGGCATCCTGCCGCCGCATCGACGCGTAGAACTGCCGCGCGCCTTCGGCGGCTTTTGTTTGTTCGGGATAAACACGTGTTTACCGGATGCGTCCGGAAAAAATAACGACAGTGAAAGGAAGGATGGATATGGCAGGGATCCTCGGCACCAGCACCCTCGCCCAGGTGGGTTTCATCGTGCGGGACCTGGAGGTCTCCAAGAAAAAATGGGCGGAATTCCTCGGCTGCCCCGTGCCGCCGAGCGTGGACGGCGGCCGCTACGAGGTCACCGGCACGACGGTCGAAGGCCAGCCCGCTCCCGACGCCAACTGCCTGATGGCGTTCTTCACCGTGGGCGAGCATATCCAAATCGAGCTCATCCAGCCCAACGGCGTCAAGAGCACCTGGCAGGATTTCCTCGACGAGCACGGCGAGGGCATCCACCATCTGGCCTTCAACGTCAAGGATACCGACGGCAAGATCAAGGCCCTGGAGGACTTCGCAGGCGCGAAGGTCGTCCAGCGAGGCAAATATGGGAGCGGCACGGGAGAGTACACCTATCTGGACGCGCACGGGCAGCTCAAGTGCATGCTCGAGCTGCTGGAAAACTATTGAGGCTGGCCCCGCGGCCCGACCGCCCTTTGGGAGGCGAAGTTTCATGCAGGAAACACAGTTCCGTCCCCTCTTCCCCGACGACGCACTTGCTGGTTGGAAGGCCCTGCCGCGTCTGGCGGGGTGGTTTCCGCCGGATCACCCGCACAATATCGAAGCGGCGAAGCACAAGGGCCTATGGACACTTGATGACGGCATCCTCGAGGGCAGGCAGGATCCGCCCGGCTGCGGCTACGGCGCTTACCTCGTCACTGAGGAAACCTTTGGCGATTTCATCCTCGAATTCGACGCCCGGCCCGATTGGCCCTGCGATACCGGCGTGTACCTTCGCGCCAGCGCGGATGCCGCCACAGGCTATCAGGTCCTGGTGGACCATCGCCGCTCCGGCTCCCTGGCCGGGTTCTATGGCAATGGACTGGGCGGGTTCCACGCCGTGCGCTGGAACGTGGACGCCATCACCGACGGCTTGGGACAGCCCTGCGGCCTGGTGATCGAATCTCCCGTGGATACGCTCGAACCTGTCACGCCGGAAAAGACGGCCCTGCTGACGCACTCCGTCTCCGGCGAGGAGTTCCTGCGTCTCTGGAAATGGAACGATTGGAACTCCTACCACATCGAGTGCCGCGGCGCGCTGCCCCGCATCTCCACCTACATCAACGGCGTGCTCGTGGCCGCCATGGACGCCGCCGCGCTCCCGGAGACGTGCTTCGACCGGGCGAAGGCCGAGGCCCTCGGGCCGCGCGGGCACATCGCCCTCGAGGTGCACGACAACGACCGCATGGGCGAAGCCCGTTGGGGGAAGAACGCCGCCTGCCGCTGGCGCAACATGCGCATTCGCGAGCTATAGGCAAAACAAAAGCGCCGCTCCGGAGCGATTTCCGGGGCGGCGCTTTTGCTTTGGTTGAGATGAATTCAGCGGTCCGGGACGAGTCCGGCGCGCTCCATGGCCACGACAAGCGCGGGGATGAGGACCAGCTGCAGGAGGATGCCGGGCAGGGCGGTCGTCACCGCGCCGCCGAGGAACGCGGCCCAGGTGAACTCCACGCCCGTGACGCCCGCTATGACGATATGGACGATCCCCCAGACGATCCGCCCGGCGATCATGGCCAGGAGCAGCGCCGCGAAGATCACGCCGCGCTTTCTGGGAAGCCGGCGGTAGAGCCAGCCCGCCGCCGCGCCGTACACGGCCAGCTCGAAGGCCATCGCCACGCCAGTCGGGAAAAGCGGAGGCATGCCGAACAGCAGCCCGCGCAGGAGCGGCGAAACGAACCCCACCGCCATCCCCCACAGCCCGCCGCAAAGGAATCCGCACAGCAGCGCGGGGATGTGCATCGGGCAGAGCATGGAGCCGATCTCGGGGATCTGCCCCGTCACGAAGGGCAGCGCCATGGCGATCGCCAGGCAGAGCGCGGCATACGTCAGCTTGCGCACGCGCGCGGAAGCGCTATTTGCCGCCATCTTGCGCCTTTCCCGCCAGGGAGCGGACGTGCTCCAGGGCGTCCTCCATGATGGCGGCCGAACCGTGGGCCACGCCCGCGATGTAGGTGTTGCACAGGTTCATGGGGATGAGCACGCGGTAGGCCAGGCTTGAGGCGACCGCGTTGGCCATGGCGGGCGAGATCTCGCCGAGCATGGCGTCCGCGGTGGCGATGCCGAACGGCCCGACGATGATATCCGCCGTGCGGCAGGCTACGATCACGGCGTTTTCGCCTGTGGCGAGGCGGTCGGCGCACTCGCTGCGCAGCATGTTTTCCGTGGCGGAACTGTTCGTGCCCACCGCCGTGATGGTCGCCTCCGGGCAGATCTTGCGGATGCCCTCCAGGAGCTTGCGGCCCAGGCGGCCGCCCTGGCCGTCGATGACGAGAATGTTCATTTTGTTCCTCCCTGATCGGTGTAGTAATAATACGTTTCCTGCGGATCGCTCCCGGTCACCTCGCGCGAGAGAAGTCGCAAGGCCTCGTCCAGGTCCACGTCCGCGTAGAGATCGGGATAGGCCGTCCTGGCCACGGCCAGCGCCGCCGCCGTGCGCAGCCATTCCTTCGAAAGGATCTCCTCGGACAGGAGCAGGATCCGCCCCGACCGCACGGCGTCGACCGCCTCCCATTCCTCGCGGCCGGCGAGCGCGGCCCGCTGTCCCTCC
>CACZOT010000408.1 GCA_902782795.1 uncultured Eubacteriales bacterium
CAATTTGCTGGCCCAGCTCCGGGATCCGCTGGAGCTGGCGAAATCCTTCATCGGATGGTGCGCAGGAAGCTTTATCAACCTGTCCACCATCGCGGAGGAAGTGCTCACCGAGCGGCAGGCGCTGGCGCTGGGCCTAGTCGCGTTGGGATTCTACCTGGTGAGCGCCATTCTCTACTTCACAAGCAGGATGTACAAAAAAACGTATCTTCCTGTGTTCCTGATGGGATATTCCTTCGTCTGCTGGGGAGAGATCCTCGTCGGGCGTCCGCTGGGTTGGAACCACACCCTGCAATCCTGGTATACGATCCACGAAAAGCTCCTCCCTATCGGCGCTGTCCTGATCTACGCATACGCTCTCTCCAAAAAACGCGTTCCCGCCCGTCAGGCGCCCTACGCGCTCCTCTCGATGGGGCTGGCGATCCTGGTTTGTTTCGGGTCCACGCTGGGGCTGATCAACCAGTTCGAGCGGGCCCTGTACGCGAAGGCCTGGAACGAATCCAAAGTGAAATACCTTTTCGTCAAGGATCCGGAGGATATGCCGGTCGGAGAGGACGGAATGACGCCGCTCCTGAACACGAAAGATCTGACGATGCGCTCCATCTCCTATATGCGCGAACACAAATTCAATGTGTACCGCCTCGAGTCGTATTACGAGGATATCCACCATCTCTATTCCGTCGGATCCACCAAGGCCACCTGTCACTTCAGCAGCGGGGTCTACGACGATTTCTGGGTGGGTTCCGAGGCGCAGATCGAGATCAAGACCCTGGAATCCGGCGTTGTACACATCAAATTCTACAACCCCTTTGAGGAAATGGTGGGACGGGAAGGCACGATCCGCGTGGACAACCGCTCCTTCCAGTTCCAGATCGGCAGCGGGATGTTCGAAATGGAGATCTCCTGCCCGGTGGATCAGGTCGTGACGGTCGCCTTCGATTTCACGGATTTCGCCGGGAAACTGTCCGACACCGACGACCGCACGCTTTCCGTCATTCTCAGTGACATCTTCGCAAAATAACACCAAGGAGACAAACGCCATGAAAGTCGTTCTCTTGGCCGGCGGGTTCGGCACGCGCATCAGCGAGGAGAGCCAGTTCAAGCCCAAGCCGATGATCGAGATCGGCGGGATGCCCATCCTCTGGCACATTATGAAGGGCTATTCCCACTTCGGGTATACGGATTTCATTATCTGCGCCGGGTACAGGCAGCACGTCATCAAGGAATGGTTCGCGGACTATTTCCTGCACACGAGCGATATTACCTTCGATTTCACCCAGGGCAACCGCATGATCGTGCACGATCAGCACGCCGAGCCCTGGCGCGTCACGGTGGTGGATACCGGGCTCAACACCATGACCGGCGGGCGCGTCAAGCGGGTGCGCAAGTACGTGGGCGACGAGCCCTTTATGCTCACCTACGGCGACGGCGTCTGTGACGTGGATATCAATAAGCTGGTCGCCTTCCATAAGAGCCACGGGAAGCTGGCCACGCTCACTTCCGTGACGCTCGAGCAGCAAAAGGGCGTGCTCGATATCGGCGGAGACAACGCCGTGCACTCCTTCCGCGAGAAGAGCGTCGGAGACGGCGCGCCCATCAACGCGGGCTTCATGGTCTTCGAGCCGGGCGTGTTCGAGTATCTCGAAGGCGACGAGACCGTCCTCGAGCGCGGGCCGCTGCAGCGCCTGGCCGCCGAGGGACAGCTGATGAGCTACTCCCATACGGGGTTCTGGCAGTGCATGGACACCATGCGGGAGAGAGACATGCTCGAAAAAATGTGGTATACTGGGAACGCTCCGTGGAAAGTGTGGGATTGACGATGGATATGCGCAAGATCTTGGAAGCCTGCCGGGGCAGGCGCGTGCTCGTGACCGGGCATACGGGCTTCAAGGGGAGCTGGCTGTGCCGCATCCTCACGGGCGCGGGCGCGCTCGTCACCGGCTACAGTCTGAACCCGCCGACCGAGCCGAACCTCTTCTCCCTGGCCGGGCTGGAGGGCCGCATGGACAGCCGCATCGGCGATGTCCGCGATTATGAAGCCCTCAAGGCCCTTTTCGAGGAGACGCGGCCGGAGATCGTTCTGCACCTCGCCGCCCAGCCCATCGTGCGGGACAGCTACAAGGACCCGCGCTACACCTACGAAACGAACGTCATGGGCACGGTGAACGTGCTCGAATGCGCGCGCCTCTGCCCGAGCGTGAAGAGCGTGCTCAACGTCACGACCGACAAGGTCTACCACAACAACGAGTGGTGCTGGGGCTACCGCGAGGACGAACCGCTGGACGGCTTCGACCCCTATTCCAATTCCAAGAGCTGCTCGGAACTGGTGACGCACAGCTATAAAAACAGCTTCTTCGCCGACGGTCGCGCCGCCGTCTCCACGGCCCGCGCGGGCAACGTCATCGGCGGAGGGGATTTCGCCAACGACCGCATCGTGCCGGATTGCGTGCGCGCCGTGGCCGCGGGGCGCACCATCGGCGTGCGCAACCCCTATTCCACGCGCCCCTACCAGCACGTGCTGGAGCCGCTTTTCGCCTATCTGATGATCGCCCTCCGGCAGCTCGAGGAGCCGGCGCTCCAGGGGTACTACAACGTCGGGCCGGACGAGTGCGACTGCGTCACCACGGGCGAGCTGACCGGCCTCTTCTGCCGCCTCTGGGGAGACGGCGCCGCCTGGGAGAACCAGGCTGAGGAGAACGCCCCGCGCGAGGCGAATTACCTCAAGCTGGATTGTTCCAAGATCAAATCCGTCTTCGGGTGGCGGCCGCGGTGGCATATCGAAGACGCCGTCGGGCAGACCTGCCGCTTCAGCCGCGTCTGGCTGGAGGGCGGGGACATCCCCGCGGAGATGGACCGGGAGATCGACGCTTATATAATGGAGGAGAAATGACCATGGCCAACTGGCGCAGCGAAGAAGAGGCCCGCGAGCAGATCAAGAGCCTCGTAGCGGAATACTACCACGATTTCAAGGAAAAGGCGGAGCCCTTCAAGCCCGGCGACAGGATCGCCTACGCCTCGCGCGTCTTCGATGAGAAGGAGATGTGCTCCCTCACCGACGCCATGCTCGATTTCTGGCTCACCACGGGCCGGTTCGCCGATCAGTTCGAGCGTGAGTTCGCTCAGTGGATCGGCGTGAAATACGCCCATCTCGTCAACAGCGGTTCCTCCGCGAACCTCATCGCCTTCATGACGCTGACCGCCCCGGAGCTGGGCGAGAGGCAGATCCGCCGCGGGGACGAAGTCATCACCGTGGCCTGCGGCTTCCCCACCACAGTGACGCCCATCCTGCAGTACGGCGCCGTGCCGGTTTTCGTGGATGTGACCGTGCCCCAGTACAATATCGACGTGACCAGGCTCGAAGCGGCCCTCTCCCCCAAAACCAAGGCCGTCATGATCGCCCACACGCTGGGCAACCCCTTCGACCTCAAGGCCGTGAAGGCCTTCTGTGAGAAGCACGGGCTTTGGCTGGTGGAGGACAACTGCGACGCGCTGGGCACCCGCTATACCATCGACGGCGAGACGCGCTTCACCGGCGCCTGGGGCGATATCGGCACGAGCTCCTTCTACCCGCCTCACCACATGACCATGGGCGAGGGCGGCTGCGTGTACACCAACGATCCCAAGCTGCACCGCCTCATCCTCTCCTTCCGGGATTGGGGCCGCGATTGCATCTGCCCCTCCGGCCACGACAACTTCTGCGGCCACCGCTTCGACGGCCAGTACGGCGAGCTCCCCAAGGGCTACGACCACAAGTACGTCTACAGCCACTTCGGCTACAACCTCAAGGTCACGGACCTCCAGGCTGCCATCGGCGTGGAGCAGCTCAAGAAATTTCCCTCCTTCATCGAGCGCCGCCGCCACAACTGGGCGCGTCTGCGCGCCGCTCTCGAAGGCGCTCAGGACCGCCTGATCCTCCCCGAGCCCGCCGCGGGCAGCGAGCCCTCCTGGTTCGGCTTTATGATCAGCCTGCGCGAGGGCAGCGGCCTGGACCGCAACGCCGTGACGCGCTTTATCGAGGAGCACAACATCCAGACGCGCCTGCTCTTCAGCGGCAATCTGATCAAGCACCCCTGCTTCGACGCCATCCGCGGCACGGACGCCTATCGCGTCTCCGGAGGCCTGGAGAATACCGAGTTCATCATGAACAACTCCTTCTGGGTGGGCGTCTACCCCGGCATGACGGACGAAAAGCTGGACTACATGGCTTCCGTCATCCTCGAGGCCATTTCCTGAGAAGCGCACAAGAGAAAAGAGAGGTCGGTTGGTTCTATGAAAGCGTTGATCCTCAACTCCGGCATGGGCAGCCGCATGGGCGTTCTCACTTCGGAGCACCCGAAGTGCATGGCGGAAATCTCCCGCACGGAGACCATCCTCAGCAGGCAGCTGCGCATGCTGGCCGAAGCCGGCGTGGACGAGGTGGTCATGACCACTGGGCTGTTCGACAGCGTGCTGGTCAATTATTGCCAGAGCCTGGATCTGCCCCTGCGCATCACCTATGTGAAAAACCCGATCTACCGGGAGACCAATTACATCTATTCGATTTATTGCGCCCGGGAGTTCCTCCACGACGATATCCTCCTCATGCACGGAGACCTGGTCTTCGAGAACTCCGTGTTCGACCAGGTGCTGGCCAGCCCCGTCAGCTGCATGACCGTCAGCACCACCCTTCCCCTGCCCGAGAAGGACTTCAAGGCCGTCATCCGCGATGGGAAGATCGTCCAGGTCGGCATCGAGTTCTTCAACGAGGCCGCGGCCGCGCAGCCCCTGTACAAGCTCCTGCGCGAGGATTGGGAGATCTGGCTGGGCGAGATCGTCCGCTACTGCGAGGCGGACCAGGTCAAGTGCTACGCGGAGAACGCCTTCAACGAGGTGTCCTCGCGCTGCTCCGTGATGCCGCTGGACGTGCAGGATCAGCTCTGCAGCGAGATCGACAACCCTCAGGACCTCGCCGTCGTTTCCGACCACCTGCAGAAGGTCGAGAACCGCACGGTCTATATGTGCTTCTCCACCGATATCCTCCACAGCGGCCATACCGCCATCATCCGCAAGGCGCAGCGGCTGGGCAAGGTGATCATCGGCGTCCTCTCGGACGAGGCCGTGGCCAGCTACAAGCGTTTCCCCCTGCTGCCCGCCTCCGAGCGAAAGGCCATGCTCGAGAGCCTGCGCGGCGTGTACCGCGTCGTGGAGCAGAAGACCCTCAGCTACAAGGAGAACCTTCTCAAATACCGCCCGGATTTCGTCGTCCATGGAGACGATTGGCGCACCGGCTTCCAGCGCCCCGTGCGCGACGAGGTGACTTCCGTCCTCGCCGAATACGGCGGCCGCCTGGTGGAATTCCCCTATTCCAGCAGCAAGGATTTCGCCGAGCTCGACCGACGCTCCCGCATGGAGCTCTCCATGCCGGATATGCGCCGCCCCCGCCTGAAGAAGGCCCTGGCCATGAAGGAGACCATCACCGCCATGGAGGTCCACAGCGGCCTCACCGGCCTGATCGTGGAGAACACCGTGGTCTACGAGCAGGGCGGCGCGCGCCAGTTCGACGCCATGTGGCTCAGCTCCCTGTGCGATTCCACCGCCAAGGGCAAGCCGGATATCGAGCGGGTGGATATGACCTCCCGCTTCCAGACCATCGACGATATCTGCGAAGTCACGACCAAGCCCATCATCTTCGACGGCGACACCGGCGGGCTCACCGAGCATTGCGTCTACACG
>CACZOT010000409.1 GCA_902782795.1 uncultured Eubacteriales bacterium
AGCTTGCCAATCAGCTTGTCGATGGGCAAAAGCGTCGCCAGCACGTAATAGAGCAGGATGACGATGATCCAGAACGTCTCGTTCAGGAACGCTGGCGTGAGGCGGGCGATCAGCGCGGCGGGGCTGTTCACAAACACCGTGCCCGTCAGGGTCAACAGCACGATGGAAAACACCCGCATCACCCACTTGGACGCCTTGCCCAGATACACGCCGGACAGCTCCGCGATGGAATCCCCTTTGTGGCGGCAGGAGATCATGCCGGACATGTAATCGTGCACCCCGCCGCCGAGGATCGAGCCCAGCACGATCCACAAAAACACCACCGGGCCAAAGCAAGCGCCCATCAGCGCGCCGAAGATCGGCCCGGTGCCCGCGATGTTGAGCAGCTGCACCAGAAAGGCCTTCCAGGGCTTCATGGGCACGCAATCCACGCCGTCGTTGATGGCGATGGCCGGCGTCTGGCGGTCGTCCGGCCCGAAGATCTTCTCGACGACCTTGCCGTACGCCAGGAATCCCACCAGCAGCACCACCAGAGAAAGAACGAGCGAAATCATAAGGTTCCTCCTGCAAAAGACGTTGTATCCCCGCTATCCCAACAGGTTCATTCCCGCGACGTCCGCCTTCGCGTCCAGCAGGATGCCCTCCGCGTCGGCTCCGTCCAGATCGAGCCCGACGGCTTTGATCAGCCTGGTCTCCCCGATGCCCCAGAAATCCCGCGCCAGGGCCCGGACGTACCCGAAGCCGTACTCCTCCGGACAGTAGCACCCGCCGGCCGTGGTCACGAAATAGAGCCCGCGCGCCCTGCACAGGCCGACCGGAGCCCCTTCCCGCGTATACCGGAAGGTGATCCCCACCACGTTGATCTGCTCGAGATACTGCCCAAGCGCAGCGGGAAAGGAAAGGTCCCAATACGGCGCGGCGATCACGATGATCTCCGCCCGGGCGAACTGCCGCGCCAGGTCGAAGAGCGGGTCGTCCAGCGCGCCGCGGGAGAGCAGGCCGTCCCGCAGGGCGAGGAATTCCTCGTCCACGGCAGGAAACGCGACCGCCCCGAGGCGGACTTCCTCATACGGCGCGTCCAGCCTTTGAAGCAGCGCCTCCGCCAGCTCCCTGGTCCGGGAGTCCTTCCGCACGCAGGCGTTGACGAACAGGATCGGTCTTTCCATACGGCGCCCCCCTTTTCTCTGACGAGATCGGCCAGCACCCTCAGGATCCGGCCGCGCCGCCAGGAACCTATTCTATCGAAGAAGCGTCCAAAAACGTTTCAGGCCGTGCCTGCAAGGCGGCCGGCCCGCCCCCCGCTTGCCGCCCGGGCCAGTCGATGGTATACTGTGGCCGGATCCCAAGCGCGCGAAACGGGAGGCGAAAGACGCATGGACAGGAAACTGATCCTGGATATCCTGATCGAACCCAACGGGCCCACCTTGCGCCTGAACAACGGAACGGGCGAGGTCGTCATGATCCCCTTCCAGGGCAAGGCTTCCGGCGAGATCTTCTCCGGCCTGGTGGAGCCTTGCGGCGTGGACACGCAGGTGGTGAACCCGGCCGGCGTGCGGCACATGTCGGCGCGGTACATGCTCACGGGCACGGACGCCGGGGGCCGCGCCTGCCACATCTATGTGGAAAACAACGGCTGGTTCGACGAACGGCACGAATGGCGGTGGCCCTTCGTCACCGTGCCGACCTTCTATTCGGACAGCCCCGCGCTCGCGGCCTATCTGCAGCGGAATTCCTTCATCGGCGAGGGCATGGAAGAGGAGGACGGCCTCCACATCCGCTTTTACGAGATCCTCCGGGACGCCTGATCCGCTCGCTCGAACGATAAGTTTTTCTAATGCAAAGCGGAGAAAACCGAGATTGATTCTCCGCCGCCCATCCGGTACACTGGAAGGCGGAAACATATCGGCTGCTTCTTGCGCGACCACAGAAACGGAGGACGGACACATGGCGGATTCTCTCTGCAAAGACACCTTCAAGCTGGGCTTCGGCCTGATGCGCCTGCCCAAGACGGCGGACGGCGGCATCGACATCCCGCAGGTCTCCCGGATGGCGGACGAGTTCCTGGCCGCGGGCGGCACCTACTTCGACACGGCGTACGTCTACGACAACGGCAAATCCGAAGAGGCGTTCCGCAAGGCCGTGGTGGAGCGCCACCCGCGCGAGAGCTTTACGGTCTGCACCAAGCTGTGCGCCTGGCTCCAGTGCCACGACGAGGCCAGCGCCAAGCAGCAGTTTACCACCAGTCTGGAGCGCACCGGCGCGGGGTATTTCGATTTCTATCTCCTGCACGCCCTCCAGCGCAACAACTACAAAAAGTACGACGAGTATCACATCTGGGAGTTCGTCGCCGAGCAGAAGAAAAAGGGCCTCATCCGGCGCTTCGGCTTCTCCTTCCACGCCGATCCGGAGCTCCTGGAGGAGCTGCTGACCGCGCACCCTGAGGTGGATTTCGTCCAGCTGCAGATCAACTACGCCGACTGGGAGAACCCGGGCGTGGCCTCCCG
>CACZOT010000410.1 GCA_902782795.1 uncultured Eubacteriales bacterium
CGCGAGGCCTGCACCGAGTCCACGAGGAGCTTCAGCTCCGGCAGCTCGAATTCGCGCGCGCCGAGGGAATAGACGGTGCTGTGGCCGATCTGCTGGCTGTTGATATCCAGGCCGTAGCGACGCAGCTCCTCGAAATCGGCGTAGAGCGTCTTGCGGTCGGCGCTGACGCCCCAGGCCGAAAGCCGCTGGATGATCTCCGGCATGGTGAGGCCGTGCTCGTCGTCGGTCTGTTCGCGGAAGATGCGCGCCAGGTAGAGCATCTTCAGCTTCTGGTTGGAACCCTTCGCCATAATGGCCTCCTTATCGATCCTCGGGGAAGTATTCGCGCCAGGCGTCGCAGCGCGTGGAAACGCCCTGGGCGGGGTCGTAGCTGAGCAGCTCGGAAAAGGGCGCGAGAGAGCGGGCAGGGCTTTCGCCCGCGGCGCGCAGGGCCAGGTACCGGCGGACGGTCTCCTCCCGCGCGGCGATGAGGAGCCACTCGAAGCGCTCCTCCTCGGGAAGATCGAGGTTGCGCTCGTGATACCAAACAAGTCCGTGTCTCTCGATCAGCCTCTCGGCCTCCGCACCAAAGGCAGCATAGTCCTCTCGGGTCAGCGGGGGTGAGAGCGCGAGGCGCTTGCACCCGCCCGCGACGCATTCCGAAAAGGCCGTGATCATGCCCAGAGCGAACGAACGCTTGTCCATCCTGATCCCCTCCGCGACCAGTGTACCATAGTTTGCCGCGCGCGTCCACGGAAAATGGACAGACGCGACCCGAAGCGCTATAATGTAAGGCGCAACGAAAACGAGGGGAGTGCGGCGCATGAAGACGTTCCGGAGGTATCTGACATCGTATGTGCTCCTTTTGATCCTGCCCATCCTCATCCTTTCGATCTTCATGTTCCGCTTCATCATGCAGTATTGCGCGGACCAGCTCCTGGAGCGCAACGCCGGCGCCCTCCTGCGCCTGGAGGCCGTCGTGGAGGAGCAGACCACCCAGATGGATTCCATCGCCACGCTCACGGCGGGCCAGAGCGAGTTCTTCACCCGCAATCTGAAAAAGGGCGGCGCGTTTTACCGCGCGCAGTCCACGCTCAAGCGCTGGGTGTTCGCCAACACCTTCCTTCAGAACGCCTATTTCTACAATTCTGAGCTGGGCCTCGTCTACGCGGGGGACGCCGTCTACACGCCGGAGACCTTCGTCAGCCGGCGTTTGGCGGAGGGCGGTCTGGGCGGCGGGGAGACAGTCGCCGCGCTGTTCGAGAGCACCGCGAGCCCGAGATGGATCTCCTCCCAGCCGCAGCGGGGGAGGACGGGAAAGCTCCTGTATACCTCCGCGGTGCGCGTCAAGACCACGCAGAGGAACATCATGCTCTACGAAATGGACCTGGCCACCCTCCAGGCTATCATCGGCGACGCGGCTCTCTACCGGGAATGCGTGACGGTGCTCTGCGACGAGGGCGGGAACGTCCTCTACACCGATCAGGACGACCACAGCGCCGCCATTCCCCTGGAGGCGGCCCTCGCCAGCACGGACGATACCTTCCGCGCGGGTGGGAGGGAATACCTCGTCTCCTCGCTCACGAGCCGCCGCACCGGTCTGCGGCTGGTGCAGATCGTCCCCAAGGACGTGGCCTACAGCGGCATCGTGCGCCTGCGCACGCTCTTTCTCGCGGCGCTGGCCTTCATTTTCGTCGTGGGCGGCGCGGGCGTCATCTACTTCATGCGCCTCAATTATACGCCCATCTCCCGCCTGCAGAACGCCATCGTCAATTCCCAGCTCATCGCCGAGCCCTCGGACGACGCCTTCATCAACATGAACACGGCTTTGCACGCCATCCGCGTCAATACGGACCTGTTCTCCGGGCGCTGGGCGGCCATGCGCAAGGAGCAGATCGTCCTCAAGCTCCTTCTGGGCTTCTATTCCGATACGGCCGATCTGGACCGCGACGCCGCGCCGCTGGGCCTGAAGCTCTCCGGCTCCTCCTGGCGCATCGCCATGGTGCGGGCGGGCCGCGCCCTGGAGGAAGACCTGCCCGGTCGCATCATCGCCGAAGTGTGTTCGTTCTGCCCCAAGGGAGCCGAGCCGCTGTACCTGGAGATCCCC
>CACZOT010000411.1 GCA_902782795.1 uncultured Eubacteriales bacterium
CACAATCCCAACGACGTTTGGCGGCTATTGGTCCCGAGGATATATTGCATAGGCGCTGCTCCTCTCGTTTCATCTCTCCCTCTGTATTTATTCGACACGCCGCCTCTTTTTCCTTTTGGTTTTTTTCTGCTTTTTTGCTTACTTTTCGGACAGACTGACCATCGTAAAGCCCTCCGGTATCGCGTACCGGAGGGCTTTTTCTATCTCTTGCCGCCGGGATGGCGGCTGTATCGGAAAAGGCAGAGCCACTGGACGTAGCGCATCTGCCCGGACGGGCCGAGCACCGGCAGGCCGGCCATACGCAGCGCCGCGGCGATCTGCCGTTTGGTAAGGAGCCGCCGCGTTCCTCCCTCGCGGCACTCGCGCACGAACGCGGCAAACTGCGCTCGCTCCGCGCGGTCCAGGTCCGGCGGGTCCTTGCGGGAAAAGCGCACGAGCACCGTCTCGACCGATGGCGCGGGGTGGAAATCCTCGCGGGAGAAACGATGGACGATCCGCGCCTCGAACACCGGCTTGACGGCCAGCGACAGCGCCGATTCGCCGCCCAGCCCGAGGATCCTGCGCGCCGCGCCGTCCTCCATCACGAGCCAGGCCTCCCTCGGCGGATTGGGCGCCTCGGTCAGCTTGCGGACGATGGCGGTGGTAACGCAAAACGGAATGTTGGAAAAGACCTTGTACGCGCCCCTCGCGGGCAGCCGCGCCTGGAGGAAATCCCCGCGGCGAATGGTCAGGCCGGGCGCGTCTCCGAGGGTGCGCTCGAGGGCCCGGCACAGGGCCGGGTCGATCTCGTAGGCGGTCACCGCTCCCGCGACGGAGAGCAGCTGCCGGGTGATGTGGCCCTTCCCCGCACCGATTTCTATGACGCGGTCGCCAGGACCGATGTCCGCGCGCCGCAGCAGGCGGCGGATCGTCGAGGAGGAAGTCAGGAAATTCTGGGAAACAGAGAACGGGGCAATACTCTTCGCGGACATAAAAACAGCACCTTTCTGTCATCCGAATCCACAAAAAGGCACGCTGAAGAAAGCCCTTGCGGGCCCGTCAGCGCGCGATTCAGCGGAGCCGGAAGAAGGTGCACATATCCGGGAAATATCCTCCTTTAGGATGTCTTTCGATATTGTACCCCGCCCCGTCCGGGCTGTCAAGCCGGGCGGGGCGGGCGCGTTCAGGGAAGATCGACGCTGGCCAGGAGCACCGTCCGGTCGAAGGGCTGGGCGATGAGCCGCGCCGTCGCGCCCCGGGCGAGGTCTCCCGCCTCGCCAAGGTCAAAGAGCGCCTCGGCTTCCAGCGTTTCCGGGGTTAGCAGCGTCTCCCGCGCCTCTGCGGCGTAGACCGCCTCTCCGTCCCGCCAAAGCTCCAGGCGCAGGGGCACGCTCAGCCCCGGCGCGCCGGCTGCCACATACGCCTCGACGCCCTCGTCCGCGACGAGGCGGGCCCGCAGCGCGCCGTCCTCCGCGGCGAGGGAGCCGTGCAGGAGGCCGTCCACGGCCGCGTCGCTGTGGTACATGCTCGCGCGCGTCCAGCCCAGGGCTTCCTGGAAGCGCGGCAGATAGAAGGCGCCGTTGTGGCCGCCGTTCTCGATGCAGAAGTAGTGTTCCACGCCCTTCTCCCGGAGGATCTGGTGCAGATCGACGGCGCAGGCGCCGAAGCCGTAGGTGTCCTGGTTGCCGCAGAGGAAGCACAGGGCGTAGGCATCCAGCGTTTCCCTGTCCATCGCTTTGGCGATGACGCGCGGGTCTGCGTCCTGGCCGTAGCTGAAGGCCCCGTAGAAGGAGATCGCGCCGCTGAAGAGCTCCGGATGGCGCAGGGCGACGCCCATCGCCCCCTGGCCGCCCATGGAGCAGCCCGCGGTGAGGCGGAAGCGCGCGTCGCGGATGGTGCGGTACTTCCCGTCGATGTGGGGGACGAGCTCCTCGCAGAGCATGCGCTCCCAGTTGCCGCGCCACCAGCTGTCCGCGCTGGAATTGGGCACGACGACGATCATCTCGTCGAAGAGCCCGGCCGCCGCGCCCGCGTCCAGCAGATCCGCAACGCCGTCGGCGCGGTAGGAGGTGTGGTCAGAGTTGATCTGATGCAGGAGATAGAGCGTCGGGTAGGAGCGCGAGGAGGTCTCGTAGCTCTCGGGCAGGTACACGAGGTACTCTTCCTCAGCCACGCCCATGTATCCCGCTGCCCGGGCGGCCCAGGAGGAATCCATGCTCTCCTCGAGGAAGCGGTCCGCGCCTCTGTTCATGGCGGCGAAGGCCTCGGGGCTGTACAGGCCGATGGGCCCGGCGTACCAGCCGCCCGCGCCGTAGGGCAGGTCGTTCCAGGCGCGCACGACGACGGTGTTCTCCCCGCCGAAGCGCAGGAGGGCAGGATCCACCGGAAAGACGGAATACGCCGCCCAGGTGGTCTCGCCGTTGGGGCGGCCGTTCTCGTCCAGGCCGGTGGCGCCCACGCGCGTCCCGTTCACCCAGACCTCGCACCGGTCGTCGATATAGCCGATGGAGAGCAGCAGTTCCTGCTCCTCCAAGCCCTCCGGAAGCGTGAACGCGCGGGCATAATATGCGTTGCCGGTGATGAAATAATCGAAATAATCCGCCCCGTAGGGAGAGGAGACGTTCTCGTTGCTGATATCGCCAAAGCCCTTGGTCCAGTTGGCAAGGCCAGGCTGCACGACGGGCCAGTCGGCCCAGTCCGCCTCTTCCAGGCCGGCGGCGTCGATCTGCTCGCGCAATCCGGCATAATGGAAGGCCCAATCGCCGCCGAGATCGAGGGCGAAGGGCCCATCCGCCGCGCCAGTCCCCCCCGAGCGGACGAGCGCGGCGCTGTCCAGCGCCCGCTCGCCGCCCAGCAGCGAGACGAGCAGGCGCGCCTCGCCGCCGGGGCAACCTGCGGGGAGATCCAGTGCCAGCGAGCCTTCGATCGCTCCGGCTCCTTCAAGAGCGCGCGTTTCGCTGGCCTCGGCGAGGACATCTCCCGTTTCACCGTCATACAGGGCCACGCGCACCTGCGCTTCCAGCGCGCCGTCCGCACGGGCAAAGAGCCCCTCCCCCGCGCTGACGCTGTAGCCCGCGGCCACGCTCCCATCCTCCGGCGTGAAGGAGCTCTTCTCCAGCGTGAGCGCGCCCTCCAGCGCCCCGGCGAGCATGCGCGCGGCGAGTCGGTCCTTGACGCGCGCGGCGCTCTCCCGCAGGAAGTCCTCGTCGAACGCGCCGGGCCGCACGGTGAATTCGTGGCTGGCGCTGCCCGTGCCCCAGCCGATCATGAGGCGGCCCAGGTCGTCGGTGGAGCCGGGCGCGTCGGTCCAGGGATCCTCGGCTGGGGCGTCCATGTAGGTATAGATGCTCTCGAAAAACCCGCGGTCGGCGCGGCGGCGCTCCACCATGCGCTCCTGGAGCGGGCCGTACTGGGCGAGCCAGGCGGTGTCCTCCGCGGCGAGGTCCCCTCGCACGGAAACGGCCGCGCCGAAGGGGCTCTCCTCCGCCAAGGCGGCCATGTAGGCGAGGTACGCGCCCGCGCCCATGCCCGCGGCCGCGCGGTGGGCGGCGTCCGGTAGGACGCGCAGGCCGGAGGCTTCGACTTCGCCGACGATCCTCTCCAGCGCGGCGAGGGCGTCCTGTTCGGGCAGGGCCGCCCGCACGACGATCAGATCCAGGCCCGGCGCGTCCATCAGCGCCTGGGCCAGGCCCGCGTCCTCACCCAGCACGTACACGACCGGGTAGCGCCAGCCGCTGTTTTCGTAGCCCTCCGGAAGCAGGGCCTCCCATTCCGGCTCGGCTCCGCCGGGCATGGCGGGCAGAAGGAGCAGCAGCAGGGCGAGCGCGAGAGCGATCCGTTTCATGCGAAGGCCTCCTTTTCGATGCAAAGGGGCGCTCCCCGAAAGAGAGAGCGCCCCGCGTTATCCTATTCCAGGCCGAGCGTGCGCCGCACGAGCGCGCCGACCTCCCCCACGCGCTCCGCGAGGAAGCGCGGGTGGTCCTGGAACCATTTGATGTTCAGCGGCGAGGGGTGCGGCAGCACCAGCGCGGGCTTGCCATTGATGGTATTCTCGCCGAAGACCAGCCCGGAGAAATCCTCTCCCGGGAAGAAAAAGCCCGCGGCCCGGCTGCCGATGCAGATGTAGAGGCGGCAGTTGACCGCCTCGGCCTCGCGCCGCAGCCACTTCTTCGCGCACGCCGCGGGTGGCAGACGGTCCCCTCCGCCGGGCGCTTTGCCCGGATAGCAGTGCCCGCAGGAGGTGAGGTAGAAATTCGCCTCGTCATAGAAGACCTCGTCGGAGACGCGGTACCATTCGCCCTTGAGCTTTTTGCCGCTCGCGTCGTCGAAGGGCAAGCGCGTTTCGTGGACGCGGCCGGAAGGCGCCTGGCTGATCTGCATGATCTTCGCGTCCGCGCGCCCGCGCACCACGGGATGAGGCTCGAAGCCGAAGCGCGCCTGACAATCCCGGCAGGAGAGGAGCTCCTGCCGCAGAGCGTCGAAATCCTCGGGCATGATGGCCGCCTCCGTTTCCTGATTCGTTACGTGGGGATGCGCCGCCAGTCTCCGAACCCGTGCAGCACACGCCGCGCGAGGAACCGCGCCCGCGCGCGCTTCCCCACCTTGCCCAGGGCCTGATGGTAGGCGCGGCGGCCCAGATCCAGGGCCTTTTCATTGGGGACGCCGCCGCCGTACTGGCAGGCGGTGACGACCTCGGCCAGCTGCAGGGCGCTCGCCCAGCCGGGGTCCGCGTCGGCGAGGCGATGAGCCGCCGCCATGGGCGTTTCGCCGCCCTTGGGGCCGAGGCCGCTGCCCTCGAGCACGGCCAGCAGCGCGCGGTACCAGACGAGGAGCTTATCCCCCGCCTTGTCCTGGCGCGCCGCCACAGTCTCCGGGCGGGTGGCACGCTCGCGCGCGAGCAGCAGAGCGACTGCCGCCGCGAAGGCGATCGCCGCCAGGAGGATCGGCCAGAGACGCCTCCGGTCGCCGCGCGGATCCGCCTCCGGGGGCGGCGTAGGTTCGCCCGCGTCCGGATCGGAGGGAGGCGGTGTGTTTTCGCTTTCGCCATCCTCGGGCGGCTGGGTGGGCTCGTCCTCGGGCGGCTGGTCCTCCGGCTCAGGAGAAGGCGTAGGCTCCGGGGTCTGCTCCGGCTCCGGGGTAGAAGTGGGCTCGGGCGTTTGCTCGCTCTCCGGCGGCTCGGGCGAAGGCGAAGGCTCGCCGGGCGCGGGCGTCTCCTGCGAATCGCGCGGGCTGTCGCCGCCGTCCTCGCCGGAGGTCTCCCCGGGCGTGGGGTCGAAGGCGATCCAGCCCAGCCCGCGGAAGTAGATCTCCACCCAGGCGTGGGCGTCCTCGCCGGTGACGATGGTCTCCTCCCCGCCGCCCGGCACGACCCGATAGCCCTCCACATAGCGGCTGGGGATGCCGAACATGCGCGCCATCACGGCCAGGGCGGAGGCGAAATAGGTGCAATAGCCCGTGCGGGTATCTAGGAGGAAATGGCTGACGAAATCGCGCCCGTAGGGCGGATATTCGACCTCGGTGGCGTAGCGGTACGCGCCGGAGCGCAGGTGATCGCACAGGCGGGAGACGGCTTCGTAGGGCGTGGTCGATCCGGCGACGACCTGCTGCGCGAGCTGGTACACGCCCCGGTCGATGCCCTCGGGCAGCGCGGTGTACGTTTCGCGAATGGCTTCGTAATACTCGTCCTGGAGGCCGGAAGCCTTCTGGATCAGCTGTTCGAGGCGCTCGCCGTATAGGGGCGAATAGCCCTCGGCGCGGTAGGCGTCTCCCTCGCGCACGTCGCGCGTGAGGAAGACCTCGCCCGCGTCGTTAAAATACACGGCCATATCGATCGGCGCGCTTACGGATTCCACGATCCCCGGCACGAACAGCGACGAGGACCCCTCCCCGAGGAAGCGTACGGCGACGCTCTCCGGCGCGAGGGCTCCTGCGGTGTCCAGCCCGCGCAGAGCCGCGGTGCCGAGCACGCGGGCGCGCAGGGAGGCCTTCGTGGGGTCGATGTAGACATAGCGGCTGTTCTGCCCGGCGTCGGACCAGGAATAGCCCGTGTACAGCCCGCGGATGGAGCCCCGCAGGAGGACGGGCCGGTCCGTCCGGACGGCCATGGCCGCCTCCTTCTCCGGCGCGGCGGGACCGCCCAGGCGCTCGCCCAGCTGCTGCCAGCCGTCGCGGGAGACGGAATAGCTCGTGCGCGGGGTGGTGAAGCGGAAATAATCCATGATGAGCGTGCGCATCCTGTCCGCCGCGTCGGCCAGAGGCGCCCAGGTCGTGCCCGCCGGGGGCACGCAGGCCTGGGCCAGGAGCGCGGCGATCAGGGCGATGGGCAGGACGCGCCGCCAGGGCGTCTGCACATTGTGGCTGCGCGCGAAGAGGGCCCCCAGGGCAAAGAGCGCCAACACCATGGGCAGCCACTGCGTCTCATGGGCGAGGTACCAATCCGCGAGCAGCAGCACCAGCGCCAGCATCGCCGCGGGGTACACGCCGTCCTGCACGCGCGCCATGGCGTACATGAGCGCGCCCAGGAGGAAGGCCGCCACGGCCGTGATGGCCTCCGGGTGCAGAAGAAGAGCCGCGCGCGCGCCGCCGTCCTCCTGGATCATGGAGCGCACGAGCGCGAGCAGTTCCTCCCATGGGCGCACGCCCAGCCGGTGCATGACAAACAGCGCCACAGCCCCCGCCGCGGCCGTTCCCAGGGCCACAAGCCAGGAGGTGGTCGCCGCCGTCATGACGAGGCCGACCAGGGCCGCCGTAGTGAAGGCGACCCATGCGTTCCCCGGCACGCCCAGCGCGCCGAGCAATATGAGCGTGAGAGAGCCCGCCAGGGCCGCGGCCGCGACGGCCGAACCCAGGCGGTCTCCAAAGCGCCCCAGGGCGATCTGTCCTTTGCGTACGGCGGCTTCGTTCTTGATCATCGGGAAAATGCGTCTCCTCCGGGATGGGCTTTTTTGTCAGGAAAAGGGGGCGAAGGGATCGATCCTGTGGACCTCGACCCCCGCCATGGCCAAGCGCGCGACGATCTCGTCGCCCTCGTTGGCGCGCGGCTCGGTGATCCAGCACAGGCGCACGCGCAGGCCCCCGGCGCGCATGCGCATAGCCGTATCGGCGACGCGCATGGTCAGCCTCGCCGTGACCAGCACCGCGCCGCCCGTGCGCTGCATGCGGCGCATCTCCACCGCGAGGAGCTGCTCGTAGGGGTAGGCGCAATCAAACGGCGCCTGTGTGAGGGCTTCCACAAAGCGGGCGATATCCGCGGGCTGCGCTCCCTGCACCTCCACCGGGCGGGAGCAGCTCAGCGGCATGCGCACGGGATAGCCCGCGCGCAGCTGCGCCGAGGCCGCGGCCAGGGCGGTCTCACAGGCGGCGTCTTCGATGGCGAGCATCTGCCCGCGCAGCGCTCCGATGGGTGCCAGGTCCACGAGGATGAGCGTGTCCGGCCGGGCGGTCTCCTCGTATGTCCGCACGATGATCTCCCGCCGGCGCATGCTCAATTTCCAGTGCACCTTCTTGAGCTCGTCGCCGTCGCGCCATTCGCGGATACCGGAGGGCGAGGCGTTGTCCTCCGCCGAGCGTGAACGCGCCTCCGGGCCGGTATCGCCCGCGCCGAGCTCCAAGGGCTCCGCGCGGCGCACACGCGGAGTGACCTCCAGCAGGAACGAGCATCCCTTCACCTTGCGGGAAACGCGCCACAGCCCGAAGACGTCACGCGCCGTGACCCGCTCCACCCCCGCCTGGTAGACTCCCCTGTGCGGACAGGGCAGCGCCAGCGAGCGCTCCTTTTCGCGGATGGCGGGGCAGGTGATCTCCACCGTCTCCGGCTCGGAGGCAGTGCGCACCTGCGCGGTGAGCGACCCCACGGGCAGAAGGCCCCAATGCCGCACGCGCAGGCGCATGAGGGCGTTTTCCCCTCTCTGCGCGCGCCGGGCGGCCGCCTCGGCGCGCACGCGCACCGTGACGATCAGCAGCAGGACCGAAGCCAGCGCAACGCAAAACAGCGCCCCGGCCGCGGCGGCCAGCGCGTAGTAGGCGGGAACGCCCGTGGAAAGGCCCGTGGCCAGCAGCGTGACGAGCACCGCCAGCAGGGCCGCGGCCCGGACGGTCACGGCAGCCTCACGGGCACCTTCACCGAGGCGATCACGTTTTCGAGCACCTTGGCGGCGGTCATATTGCGCATGCGCGCCTCCGGGCTGAGGACGATGCGGTGGGCCAGCACGGGCTGGGCCATTTCCTGGACGTCCTCGGGCAGGACGTAATCGCGCCCGTCCAGCATGGCGCAGGCCTGGGCCGCGCGCAGGAGGAAGATCGCCCCGCGCGTGGAGATGCCCAGCTGCAGCGCGCTGTGGCGGCGGGAGGCCGCGGCGATCAGCGAGATATACGCCCGCACCTCGCGCGAGGCGCGGACGGAGGAAAGCTGCTGCTGAAGCAGGAGGATATCCTCCGCCGAGCAGATGGGCCGCAGTTCCTCCATGGGCCGCGCGCCGGCCGTGTAGCGGGAGAGGATGTCCGCCTCCTCGTCGGCGCTGGGGTAGCCGATGGACACGCGCATGAAAAAGCGGTCCAGCTGCGCCTCGGGGAGGGGGTACGTGCCCACGAAATCCACGGGGTTTTGCGTGGCCAGGACGATGAAGGGCTGCGGCATGGGGTATGTCACGCCGTCGACGGTGGTCTGCCCTTCCTCCATAACCTCCAGGAGCGAGGACTGCGTTTTGGGCGAGGTGCGGTTGATCTCGTCCGCGAGGACGATCTGGCTCATGACCGCGCCAGGCTTGTACTCCAATTCGCCCGTCTTGAAGTTGACGATGGAAAAGCCCGTGATATCGCTGGGCGTGACGTCCGGCGTGAACTGGATGCGCTTGAAGGAGCAATCCAGCGAGCGGGCCATGGCCGAGGCCAGGGTGGTCTTGCCCACGCCGGGCACGTCCTCGATGAGCACGTGGCCGCGGCAGATCAGAGCGATGAAGAGCAGGTCCACGACCTCCTCCTTGCCGACCACCACGCGGCCGATATTCTGCCGCAGGGCATGGGAAACGCTTTGTGTGTTGATCACGGGTCATTCTCCTTACATGTTCCGGCGGGCGTACCAGCCGGGGATAGCGGTCTGCAGATCGCGGTACCAGCGGAGGACGTCTTGCGCCTGGCGGAGCATCGTTTTCACCTCGTCCTCCCCGAAGGGAACCGCCCAGGGGATAGAGGAGACGGCGTTGACGCAGATATACAGGGCCAGCAGCCGCCAGAATTCCCTCGGCGGTTCGCCCCCGAAGTATCCTTCCACCATGCCGGAGGCGAAGGCTCCCGAG
>CACZOT010000412.1 GCA_902782795.1 uncultured Eubacteriales bacterium
CACGGAGGTCTCCTCCGTGGTCTGGGCGGAGACGCGCGGCAGGGTGACGAGGAACTCCGTGCCCTCGCCGAACTTGGATTGCACCTCGATCATGCCGCCGAGCGAATTGACGATGTGCTTGACGATGGCCAGCCCCAGGCCTGTGCCTCCCATGGAGCGGCTGCGGCCCTTATCCACGCGGTAGAAGCGCTCGAACAGGCGGGGAATATGCTCCTCCGGGATGCCGATGCCCGTGTCCGCGCAGGTGAAGTTGACGTTGTCGCCCGCGGCCTGTACGCTCACGTTCACACGGCCGCCGTCCTTGTTGTACTTGATGGCGTTCTCGATGAGGTTGATGAGCATCTGCCGCACGCGGTCGGGATTGCCGAGCACGAAGCAGTCCTCGTCGGTGGCGTTGAAGGTGATGGTGACGTCCTTGCGGGAGGCGTGCAGGCGGAGCATATCGCAGGTATCGGCCGCGAAACGCTTGAAATCCACACGCTCCTTGGGGAGATCCTGGTCGCCGGATTCGAGTTTGGAGATGGAGAGGATATCGTTGATGAGCCGGGTGAGGCGGTCCGTCTCCAGGTTGATGATGTTGAGGAAGCGCTCGGCCATCTCCGGCTTGTTGATGGCGCCGGCCTGCAGCGTCTCCACAAAGCCCTTGATGGAGGTGAGCGGCGTCTTGAGCTCGTGGGAGACGTTGGCCACGAAATCGTTGCGCACCTGCTCGAGGCGGCGCAGCTCCGTCACGTCTTCGATGATGGCCACAGCACCTTCGAGATTACCCTCGCGGCGCATGGGGGAGACGTAGAGCCGGAGCGGCCTCTTGCCGCGGCCCACCGCAGTGCGCGCGGCGACGGAGTTCGTATAGACGCCCTCCTGCTGCATGGCCTCGTGGAAGATCTCCTCGAGGTTGACGTCGTGGATGGCCTGGCTGATGGGCACGTTGTCCGGCGAACCCGTCACACCCAGCAGATGCTTGGCTACGGGCGTGATGATGAGGATGCGCAGATCCTTGTCCACGGCGAGCATGCCCGTCTCCATGCTGTTCATGACGGCGTTGAGGGCGTGGTTGCGCGTGGATTGGCGGAACACGCGGTCCTGCAGGCGGCCGAGCACGGCGTTGAAGTGGGCCGTGTCGCCCGCGGAGACGGCGATGTTCTGGGGGATGCGGCTGTCGAAATTGCCGTCGGTGAAGTCTTCCAGCACGTTGATCATGCTGACGACGATGCGACGGGCGCGAGTGCAGTAATACCGCACTGCGCTGAAGATGAACAGGGAAAGCAGGATCGCGCCGAGATAGAACGCGATCAGGCGCGCGCCGAACACGGAGGAGACCGTCTCCGCCTGGCGCGAAACGCGCAGCACATCGCTGTTTTCGAGATGGAAGCTTGCGTAGATCCAGGGGAGATCGAAGGACGTGTGATTCCGCAGAAAAACAGCGCTGCCATTCTTGATGGTCTGCGCCAGTTCAATCTCGGTGATCGGGTCCGCCGTTTTGCGGGTGGAGACGATATCGTTCCCTTCGATGTCGAAGAGGCGAAGCTCGCATCCCGTCGCCTGGGCGATGCGCCGCATATAAGTGAGCGGATCTTCCTCATCATCTGGAAATGCCGCGCTGTCCAGCCTCGCGGCGGACAGGCGGCATATGCGCGCAAGCTCTTCCTGCCCCTGCTCGTTCACCCGGCCGCAGGCAACGCGCGTGCAGACGGTGACGATGGTAAGGAGCAGTACCAGCGATATGACGAGCGCTGACAGGGAAAGCCTTCGCGTCAAGCGCGGGGCTCCTGCCGATCGTTGAATTTATAGCCGACGCCACGGATGGTCTCGATATAATGGGCGTCGGGGCCGAGCTTCTGGCGGATGTGGCGGATATGCACGTCAACGGTGCGCGTCTCGCCGTAGAATTCATAGCCCCAGATGCGGTCCAGCAGGAAATCGCGCGTGAGGACCTTGCCGCGGCTGATGACCAGGAGCTTGAGCAGCTCGAATTCCTTGAGCGTGAGGGAGAGCTTCTCGCCGTTGCGGAAAGCCTCGTAATTGCCCACGTCGATGGTGAGGCTGCCCACGTGGAGCACGCCCTCTTCGTCGTTCTGCGGCGCGGCGCGGCGCAGCAGAGCCTACACACGGGCGATGAGCTCGCGCACGGAGAAAGGCTTGGTGATATAATCATCCGCGCCCAGCTCCAGGCCGAGGATCTTGTCGACCTCGTCGCCCTTGGCGGTGAGCATGATGATCGGGATATCCGCGGTGGCCGGCGTGCCCTTCAGGCGTCGGCACACTTCCATGCCGTCGATGCCCGGCAGCATGATATCGAGCAGGACCATGGCAGGCCGTTCGTGGGTGCAGACCACCAGAGCGTCTTCGCCGGTGGTTGCGGTCACGACGCGGTAGCCGGACGCTTCCAGGTTAAAAGAGAGCAAGTCCAGGATGTTCGCCTCGTCGTCTACGGCCAGGATCAGTTCGTTTGCCATGTGCGTCTCTCCTTTTCATTGAATGTGCGATAGGGATGTGCCAGGGGGGACGGCTCAGTCCTCTGTGGGAGGCTGCGCGTTCTTGTCGGAGAGCATGCGCGAAAGCTCGTCCATAAAGTCCCGGATATTCCGGAACTGGCGATAGACGGAGGCGAAGCGGACGTAGGCCACCTCGTCCATGGACTTGAGCCCTTCCATCACCATTTCGCCCAGCTCTTCGCTGCTGATCTCCTGGTCGGCCCGATTGTAGGCGCGCATTTCGATCTCCCGCACCAACTGGTCGATCTCCGCGAGGGTGACCGGCTGCTTTTCGAAGGCGCGGAGGATGCTCCGGCGCAGTTTAGAGGAATCGAACGGCTGACGGGTGCGGTCCTTCTTGATGACCATGAGGGGGATGAGATCCACCTTTTCGTAAGTGGTGAACCGCCTGCCGCAGTTTTCGCATTCCCGCCTGCGGCGGATGGCCGTCCCGTCCTCAGTCTGCCTGGAATCGATCACGCGGCTTTCCGTGCCATTACAGTACATGCACTTCATACGCGTATAATCCTCCCCACAATTCTTTAGTATTATACCGCAGACGCACATGTTTGTCCAGTACCCGCCAGAAAATAATTTAACAAAAGTGTGCTCGAAAGTTCATGTAAAGCAGGCGGGGTCCGCGTCCACGAGGATGACGTCGTCGCCGATGCGGCGGATGCGTTCCCAAGGGATGGCGCAGCCCTCCTTTTCCTGGCGCAGGAACCGGGGGAAGCCGCATTGCCCGGGCACGACGATGGCCTCGGCCCAGGCGCGCCCGCCCGCCTCGCCGAGCACGATATCGATGGGCTTGCCCAGCCGCTTCCCGTCGGAGATATTGATGACGTCCTTGCACTTGATCTCGCCGAATGTCATATGGATCGCCTCCCGCCCATCCTATGCGCGCGGCTGTAAGAGCGTTCCGAAGGCTGGCAGCGCGGTCGGAGACTACTGAGAATATATTGGAAGCGCTGGCAGGGGGCAACAGCGAGTTGCTTGCGCGATGGTCGCGTCCGACCTACAATGAGGACAACCAATATCGTGGAACGATGCACGCAAAAAGACTAAAGGAGAGGAAGAACAGTGATCGAACGCATCGAAGACCCGGAGGCCAAAAAAGCCATAGCCCGGAAGGTGCTGGAGGCGCTGCGCGACTGGTTCGAGGTCGATGAAAGCCGGGAACAGTATATCGCCGGGAGCGCCGGGCAGATCTTTCTCGCCGCCGTGGAAGACGGCGAATACGCGGGCTTTCTCTGCCTAAAGGAGACCGGCAGGGAGACGGTGGAACTGGCGGTCATGGGCGTTCTGCGGGAGTACCATCGCCGCGGGATCGGCAGGAGCCTGTTCGAGAAGGCCAAAGCCATCGCGCGGGAAGAAGGCTATCTGTTCATGCAGGTCAAGACGGTCAAGATGGGCGTGTACGAGGACTACGACATCACGAACCGGTTCTACCGCGCATGCGGGTTCCAGGAGTTTGAAGTCATCGAAGAACTGTGGGGAAAAGAGAACCCCTGCCAGATCTACGTGATGAACCTGTGTTGAGAGAATAGGTGGTCGGAATGAAAAAGTGGTATGATGAGGAATATGCATTTTCGCTCGAGGTGACCGGCTTTGTGCACGGGGATCGCACGGAGCGTTATTGCCGCAACGGCGAGGAGATCGGCGACCGGTACACCTGTACCTACGGTTGCCCGGTCAATCAGGACGGTTACGGGGTCTGCTCCAAGACCATGATGATGCTCTTCCCTCTGATGGAAGCCGTCCGGAGCGGCGGAGACCTGGAGAACCTCGGCGGGGATGGGAAGTATACCAAAACCCTCGTCTGCCCCGACGGATGCGTCGTGTTCCGGCTGACGGCCGCGCCTCTTGGCAACGAGAATTTTCATAAGGGGCGTTTTTGGGATTATCCCGACCAGACGGAATAGCCAGGTCCGGTATCATAGCCTCGCTTGACCGGCGTTGGAGGAAACACTATCATACAGGCAAAACGAGAATCGATTGGAGGGTCCCGCGTGGATCAGGAAAACATCTTTTACAAACTCAGGAGGCAAAACGGCCTTTCGCAGGACGAGGTGGCGGAAAAGGTCTTCGTCACGCGCCAGGCGGTGTCGCGCTGGGA
>CACZOT010000413.1 GCA_902782795.1 uncultured Eubacteriales bacterium
GAGGAGATAGTCGCGCCGGCGACGCCGTCGATCTCGTCCGGCGCGGCGGACCCGCCGCCGGGCAGGAGCTTGAAGGCCGCAACGCTGCGTCCGGCGAACTGGCCCTGGTACTTCTCCTCGCTCCACACGGAGCCCTTGCCGGGCGTTTCATGCAGGTCGGTAAAGGAGATGCCGTTGACCGTGCCGTCCGCGCTGATGCCGACGGAGAGGCTGATGTTGCCCTCGTAGCCCTCGGCGCTGGTCACGGCGACGGCCCAGCCGAGCGTTTCGCCGTTTTCGTCCTTGCCCTCCACGGCCTGGTCGATGGTGACGCGGCCGAAGGAGGAGCCGTAGACCTGGCCCTTCACCTCTTCCGCCGCGGGCACAGCCGCGAATTCCACCGCGCCGGGCACGACGGTCTGGTAGGCAGCCCAGGCGGCCTTCTCCTTCTGCTCGGCGATGGTGTCCGCCGTCATGGAGTACACGCCCGAGAGTGCCACGCCCGCGATCAGCACGATGATGCCCAGGGCGATCACCGGCCGCGGGATGCGCTGGAAGAAGGGCTTGAGGGCCTCGCCCGCCTGCAGGCGCAGGGCCTTCTTGCGGAAGGCGTAGGGCTTGGAGATGATGTAGGTATCGATCAGCGGCACGAACAGGTTGGCGATGATGATCGAATAGCTGAAGGAATCCGCCGCGCTGCCGTAGATGCGGAACAGCGCGCCCAGCACGCCGATCAGCACGCCGTAGACCGTCTGGCCCAGGCGGCTGACGGGGCTGGTGACGTAGTCGGTCGCCATGAAGAAGGCGCCGAGCACCACGCCGCCGCCGCACAGATGCGCCGCGAGGAACCTCGGGTCGAAGCCCTGGCCGCCGAACAGGCCCATGAACAGCGTGAACGCTCCCAGGACCGAGAAGCAGATCTGCCCGTGGATGATATCCAGAGACCAAAGGAACAATCCGCCGATGAGCAGCGCCAAAATCGAGGAGCCGATGACGCCGGAGGACAGGCCCAGGAACATCTGCGTGATGTTCACGGCCTTGCCTGCGGCCAGCTCCGCGATGGGCGTGGCGGCGGAGACGCCGTCCACCGTGAAGCGCGTCATGGAATTGCTGAAGGAGATCAGCAGGAAGCAGCGCGCCGCGAGGGCCGGGTTCACGAAGTTCTTGCCCAGGCCGCCGAAGCAGCACTTCACCACCAGGATCGCGAACACGGAGCCGATTACCGGCTCGAACAGGGGCGTGTCCGGAGAAAGCGTCAGGGCCAGCATGAGGCCGGTGACGATGGCGCTGCCGTCCTTCCAGGTATCCGGCTTATGGCAGAGCCGGTCGAAGAGGAACTCCGTGCCCACCGCCGAGGCGATGGACAGCAGGATGATCCACAGGGCGTTCCAGCCGTACACGAACACGCCCACGAGCGCCGCGGGCAGGAGCGAGAGCGCCACCGTGTGCATGATGAACCGGGTGGTCCATCTGTCGCGCACGTGCGGGCCGGAGGAAAGATTCAGGGCTTGACTCATCATTTGGCACCTCCCGCCTGCGCGGCGCGCTTGCGCGCCATGATCTCGGCCTTGGCCTGCTTGAACATCTGCGTGAGGGGCCGCTTGGCCGGACAGATGTAGGTGCAGGAGCCGCAGGCCACGCACTCCAGGCCGTAGAGCTTTTTCTCGTAGCGCTCGTAGTTCTTGTCCTCGGCGGCTTCGCTGAGCAGCTGCGGAAGCAGCCCCGCCGGGCAGACCGTGGTGCAGCGGCCGCAGTGCAGGCAGGCCGTGGCCTTCGCCTCGGACGCTTCCACGCCGTCCTCGCGCAGCATGGTAATGCCGTTGGTGGTCTTCTGCACGTGCACGTTCAGGCTCGCCACGGCGAAGCCCATCATCGGGCCTCCGGAGAGGACCTTCTTCGCGCCGGGCTCGGTCTGGCCGCCGCAGGCGTCCACGAGCTCCTGGAAGCAAGTGCCGTCGCGCACGATGAAGTTGCTGGGCTGGCGGACCGCGTCGCCGGAGACGGTGAGCACATGGCTAAACAGCGGCTCGTTGTGGGCCACGGCGCGCTCCACGGCGAAGATCGTGCCCACGTTGTCCACAACGCACCCCACGTCCGCGGGGAGCTTGGCCACGGGGTAATCGATCCCCGCGACGACGGAGATCAGGTTATGCTCGCCGCCCTGGGGGTACTTGGTCTTCAGGGCCACGACCTCCAGATCCTTCGCGGCGCCGACCGCCGCGCGCATGGCGGCGAGGGCCTCGGGCTTGTTGTCCTCTATGCAGATATAGCCCTTCGCGTTGGGGAAGAGCCGCAGCATCAGCCGCATGCCCGCCACGATGGCCGGGCCCTGCGTGCGCATGAGCTGATCGTTGCAGGTGAGGTAGGGCTCGCACTCGGCGCCGTTGGCGATGAGATAGCGGATGGCGGCCGGGTCGCGCGGCTTGAGCTTGACGTGGGTCGGGAAGCCAGCGCCGCCCAGGCCGACGATGCCGGCCTTCTGGATGCGCGCGAGGATCTCCTCGTTGGAGATGTCCTTCACGTCCTCCTCCTTGCCCAGGCCCTCCACGGGCGTGAACAGGCCGTCGTTCTCCACGACGACGCACTCGGCCATGGCGCCGGAGATGATGCGGCGCTTCTCCACGGCCTTCACCGTGCCCGAGCAGGAGCAGATGACGTTGGCGGAAACGTAGCCGTCCGCCTCGCCGATCACCTGGCCCACGCGCACGGGGTCGTTCTTCTTGACCACGGCCTTGGCCGGCTTGCCGATATGCTGGGCAAGCGGGAAGACCATCTCCCCCTTGGGGTCGAACAAACGCAGCGGCGCATGGCAGCTGAGCTCCTTCTGCTCGCTGGGATGCACCCCGCCGCGGAACGTGACATGCATGGACTTCGCCTCCTTGAATGAAAAAACGAAGCGAGGATTTCCCCCGGGAACCGCCCCCGGCGCGCATGCGGACATACCCGCCGACGATGGCATATACCAACCATAACTGTACCACAGAATGCAACCCTTGTAAACGGTTTTTGCGAAAAACTGCGCATCCTGTCGGCCCGGATGCCCTTCCGGGCGCGCGAGGCGCTCCCCCTTATGGAAGGAAGGCCGGGCGGAAAAGTGAAGTTCCTGTTTATCCGGCCCGAGGCATTGCATATTCCAATTCTTACCTATATAATGGGAATAGCGTTCTGAAAAGGGAGGTCCTCCGCGCATGGCCCTGTTCGCGAAAAAGCCGAAACCGGCCGTTTACGACCTTGAGCGCCTCGTGCCCGTGATCCGCAAAAGCATATGCACCGGGGAGGCGGTCGCCGCCTTCCGGGAGAAGGAAAGCGGCCGCCTGCACGAAGTCATGCTGCTGAAGGACGAGCGCGACCTGGCCGATTTCCGCCGCCAGTACGGCATCACGGAGCCCATCGAGACCATCTACTGACGAAAGGAACCGTTCCGATCGACAATGAGTATACGTAACGAAGTCGATATGACCCACGGCCCCCTGGCAAAAAAGATCATCCTCTTTGCCCTGCCCCTGGCCTTCTCGAGCATGCTGCAGCAGCTCTTCAACGCCGCGGACCTCGCGGTCGTCGGGCGGTTCGCCACCTCGCAGGCCATGGCGGCGGTGGGCTCGAACGCCTCGGTGATCAGCCTGCTGGTGAACCTCTTTACCGGGCTGTCCGTCGGCGCGAACGTGGTGGTCGCGAATCTCCTGGGCGCGGGCAAGCGCGAGCGGGTGAACGACGCAGTGCACACGGTCATGGCCGTGGCGGGGATCACGGGCTTCCTGGTCCTGGCGCTGGGGCTGATCGTCGCCAACCCTATTCTTTCGCTCATGGGCGCTCCGGAGGACGTCATCGGCCTGGCCTCGGTGTATCTGCGCATCTACTTCCTGGGCATGCCGGCCATCATGCTCTACAACTTCGGCGCGGCCATCCTCCGTTCCCGCGGGGACAGCCGCCGGCCGGTCTTCGCGCTGACGCTGGCGGGCGTGGTGAACGTGCTGCTGAACCTGCTGTTCGTGGCGGTGTTCCACCTGCACGTCATCGGCGTGGCCCTGGCGACCGTGCTCTCCAACTGCCTGAGCGGCGGCCTGGTGGTGTTCTTCCTCATGAACGAAGAAGGCGAGTTCCGCCTCGAGCCGCGCCGCCTGCGCATCCGGGCGGACATCCTCCGGGACGTGGTCCGCATCGGCCTGCCCGCGGGGCTGCAGCGCACGGTGTTCTCCATCTCCAACGTGGTGATCCAATCCGCCGTGAACAGCTTCGGCTCGGCCTGCATCGCGGGCATGACGGCGGCGCAGAACCTGGATTTCATCTCCTTCTGCCTGATCTCCTCCTTCGACCAGACCTGCACCACCTTCACCTCGCAGAATTACGGCGCGAAAGAGCCGGAGCGCTGCAAGAAGGTCTGGCGGCTCTCCATGGGCCTGGGCCTGGCGGCGGACTTCGTCCTCCTGGGGGCGATCCTCCTTCTGCGGCACCAGCTCATCGGCATCTTCACGACCGATCCGGAGGTCGCCCGGTTCGCCATGATCCGCATCCGCTACGCCGCGTGCGTGCATTTCCTCTGCGCCACCTATGAGATCACCGCGGGCGCGCTGCGCGGCATGAACCGCTCCATCGTGCCGGCGCTGATCTCGCTGATGGGCACCTGCGCGGTGCGGCTGTTGTACGTGATCTTCGTCTTCCCCCATTTCGGCACGCCCCAGGCGCTGATCCTCGTCTACCCCATCACCTGGATCATCACCGGCGTCGCCATGAACACAGCCTACTTCATCGAACGCAACCGATTGTTTCTTGCCATGGAGCATGGGCAATGATATAATCGATATTCGCGGGCGTCAAAAAACGACTATAGTGTGAGGAACATATGCAGGAACAGGAAAAGCAGCGCACTCTCCCCTACTTTGGCATCCCCAAGGTGCTCCCCTACGCGAAAAAGTACCGCTGGAAGATCCTCTTCATGGTGTTTTTGGGGATCCTCTCCAGCCTGATCGATTCCATCTACCCGCTGTTCAACCAGCACATCATCAACCATAACCTGGCCAACCGCACCGGCGACACCCTCTGGACGGTGGCGATCCTCTACGCCCTTGTGCTGGCCTTCCAGGTTTGGAACAACTACTATTCCTCCTATATGTGCTCGAGGATGGAGCTGTGGGTGAACCGGGACCTTCGCAACGCCGCCTTCAATCACCTTCAGACCCTCACCTTCGATTACTTCAACCGCAACTCCGTCGGCTACATCCACGCCCGCGTGATGAGCGATTCCGGCCGCATCGGCGAACTGGTCTCCTGGCGGCTGATGGATTTCGTCTGGAGCGGGGCCTACGTCGTGTGCGTCATGGCGGTCATGCTGGCGACGAACCTGCGCCTGGCCCTCCTGGTGCTGGCGCTGGTGCCCGTGGCGACGGTGATCGTCACCTTCTTCCGCCGCAAGCTCATCCGCCAGAACCGCCGCATCCGCGAATTGAACTCCACCATCACCAGCGATTTCAACGAAGGCATCACCGGCGTGCGCGCCATCAAGACGCTGAACGTCGAGGACCGCATGAACGGCGATTTCCACCGGGACACCCTGGCCATGAAAAAGGAATCCGTCTCCGCGGCGCGCACGAGCACGCTCCTGGCGGTGACGGTCTCCTTCCTCTCCTCCGCGGCTCTGGCCGTGGTCCTCTGGAAGGGCGGGCGGCTGACGCAGGAGGCCGTGCTCCAGCTGGGCACCCTCTCCGTGTTCATGACCTACGCCATCAGCATCATGGATCCGCTCTGGAACGTCATCTCCGTCCTCACCGCTCTGACCACAATCCAGGTCAACATCGAGCGCTTCACCACCCTGATGGAAACGGAATCCAGCGTGGTGGACACGCCCGAAGTCATCGAAAAATACGGCGACAGCTTCAATCCCAAAAAGGAGAACTGGGAAGACCTGAACGGCCGCGTGGAGTTCTGCGACGTGACGTTCCAGTACCCGGACGGCGACGAGCCGGTCCTGGAGCACTTCAACCTGGTGGTGCCGGAGGGCTCCTCCGTGGCCATCGTGGGCGAGACAGGCGCGGGCAAATCCACCCTGGTGAACCTGATCTGCCGCTTCTACGAGCCCACCGAGGGCCGCGTCCTCATCGACGGACGCGACGCCCGCGAGCGCTCCCAGCTCTGGCTGCACAGCCACATCGGCTATGTCCTCCAGACGCCGCACCTCTTCTCCGGCTCCGTGCGCGAGAACCTGCGCTACGGCAAGCCCGAGGCCACCGACGAGGAGATCTGGAACGCCCTGCGCCTCGTGGCGGCGGACAAGGTCGTCGAGCGCATGGACAAGGGCCTGGACAGCGACGTCGGGGAAGGCGGCGGTATGCTCTCCTCGGGCGAGAGGCAGCTGCTCTCCTTCGCGCGCGCCATCCTGGCCGATCCGCGCATCCTCGTGCTGGACGAGGCCACCAGCTCGGTCGACACCGTCACCGAGAAGGCCATCCAGCAGGCCATCGCCACAGTCACGGCGGGCCGCACCTCCTTCATGATCGCCCACCGCCTCTCCACCGTCGTGGACGCGGACACCATCCTCGCCGTGCGCGACGGCAAGATCGTCGAGCAGGGCAACCACAGGGAGCTCATGGCGAAAAAGGGCTATTATTGGGAGCTCTTCACCAGGCAGTACGACGACATGGCGGTCGATCTGGCCATGTCCCAGGAGCGGTAATATGGCAAAGAAAACGAACAAAAACGAACGCTATCCCAGCCACGCGAGCCTCCTTTGGCGGCTGGTCAAAGGATCGAAGCGCTTTTTCGTGACGAGCATCCTCTTCGCGTGGTTCTCTTCCCTGCTGGGGCTGGTCAACCCGCGCATCATCTCCTTCGCGGTGGATTCCGTCATCGGCGACGCCGCGCCGGATCTTCCCGGCTACCTGCTCCCCCTGGCGGAACGCCTGGGCGGCGCGGAGGCCCTGCGCGCGCATATCGGCTACATCGCCGTGGCGGTGATCGCTGTGGCCGTGCTCTCGAGCCTGGCCAGCTATATCTTCCGCATGATGAACGCCCGCGGCCAGGAGGTCATGCTCCTGGAGACGCGCGATCTGCTCTACGGCCACATCCTCTCCCTGCCCCTGTCCTGGCACAACCAGAACCATACGGGAGATATCATCCAGCGCTGCACGAGCGACGTGGACGTCATCCGCGCCTTCGTATCCGAACAGCTCAGCGCCCTGGTGCGCACGCTGGTGCAGATCATCCTGAGCGTGTACTTCATGCTGGGCATCTCTCCGCGGCTGACGCTGATCCCCCTGGCCTTCATTCCCGTGATCGTGCTCTTCTCCTACTTCTTCCACGTGCGCATCGAAAAGAGCTTCGAGAAGGTCGACGCCATGGAGGGCCAGCTCTCCGCCGTGGCGCAGGAGAACCTCACGGGCGTACGCGTGGTGCGCGCCTTCGGCCGCGAGAATTACGAGCGCGAGCGCTTCGAGAAGAAAAACGAGGAATATACCGGCCTTTGGGATTACCTGATGAAGCTCCTCTCCCTCTTCTGGGCCTCGGGCGACGCCCTGTCCGGCCTGCAGACGCTTCTGATCCTCATCATCGGCGCGCGCTTCGCCCTGGCCGATACCATCACCACCGGCGGCTTCATCGCCTTTATCGCCTACAGTTCCATGCTCGCCTGGCCTGTGCGCCAGCTGGGCCGCGTAATCTCTGGCATGAGCCGCGCGGGCGTCTCCATCGACCGTATCCGTTACATCCTCAATTCCGAGCCTGAGGCCGAGACGGAGGCCGCCTCCCCCGCCCCGCTCTCCGGCGATATCGTCTTCGACCACGTCACCTTCCGCTACGGTCAGGAGGACGCGCCGGTCCTCAACGACGTCTCCCTCACCATTCGCGAGGGCAAGGTCACGGGCATCCTCGGCAGCACCGGCAGCGGCAAGAGCACGCTCATGTACCTGCTCTGCCGCCTGTACGATCTGCCCAAGGACGGAGGCCAGATCCTCGTCGGCGGGCGCGCTCTCTCCACCATCACCCGCGCGAGCGTGCGCAGCCAGGTGGGCATCGTCCTGCAGGAGCCCTACCTCTTCTCCCGCACCCTGGGCGAGAACATCTCCATGACCGACCGCGAGGCCGACGAGCAGGCCATCCGCGACGCTTCCCGCGTCGCCGCACTGGACGAGACGGTCTCCCGCTTCACCCGCGGCTACGAGACTTTCGTGGGCGAGCGCGGCGTCACCCTCTCCGGCGGACAGAAGCAGCGCACGGCCATCGCCCAGACGCTGCTGCGCAAGACGCCCATCATGATCCTGGACGACAGCCTTTCCGCCGTGGACGCCCAGACGGACGCCCGCATCCGTCGCGAGCTCGACCGCCAGGAGAGCTCGGCCACGCGCATCCTCATCTCCCACCGCATCACCACCCTCATGCACGCGGACCATATTATCGTCCTCGACAAGGGCCGCCTCGTCGAAGAGGGCAGCCATGACGAGCTCTACGCCGCCGGCGGGCTCTACCGCCGCATCTGCGATATGCAGTCCCCGGAGGGAGCGTAATGGGTTCCCGGTGAAAAAAAACGCGCTGGGCTCCGGTCCCCGAGAAGGGGATGCCGGAGCCCAGCGTTTTTTCTATTCTCGCCCCATCAGGAAGGCGCGGCTACTCGTCCGCAATGGCCGCGAATTCCGGGTTGTTCCGATAGCGGCCTTCCGCGTCCTTCAGATAGGGCAGGACCATCGTCACCGCGCTGTTGTTGATTGGCCCATAGACGTGCGGGTACAGGCGTCCTTCCGTATCGCCGCCGTCCTCCCAGCGGACAGGCGCTTCCAGCCGGTCTGCGTCCATGCAGACGATGACGCGCTCGTCCGGATCTGCCTCGAAATTGGGCAGGACGCGCCAGAGATACGGGATGCCCGTGCAGTGCACGAACCCACACCGTTCCACGCTCTCCCAGCCCCAATAGGCGTCGCTTTGGACGGCCTCCCAGGCCGCCTTTTTCATGCAATGCGTGATCGTCAACGCCATTCGCCTTCCTTCGTTTGCCGTATACGCAGGACGCCTCCGCGGAAGCGGAGGCGCCCTGCACTGTGTGACGCCGCGTCAGAACACGCGGAAGATCAGCATGGGGATGAGGAAGATCGCCGCGACGATGAGGATCAGCGGCCAGAAGGCCATGAGCGCGCCGAGAAACATGGCGAGCCGATCGCCCTTTTCCAGCGGCGTTTCCTCCATCTTGGTGTCATACTCGTCCAGCTCCTCCTGGGTCTTCTCCCTGGGGAGGCGCTTTTTCCAGCGCTCAAGAAAGGCCATCGCTTACGCCTTCTCCAGGAGCGGGTAATGGCAGGCCACAAAGTGCCCGGGGCGGTGCTCATGCCACTCGGGGCACTCCTTGGAGCACTTCTCCGTCGCGTACTTGCAGCGGGTGTGGAACTTGCAGCCGGAGGGCGGGTTCACAGGGCTGGGGATATCGCCCTCGATGGTCTGGAGCTCCTTGTTGGAGTTCTCCTCGGTGGTGGGGATGGCCTCCAGGAGGGCCTGCGTGTAGGGGTGGAGAGGCTCGGCGAAGATCTTGTTCGCGTCGGCCAGCTCGACAAGATTGCCCAGGTACATAACGCCCACGCGGTCCGAGATGAACTTCACGGCGCTCAGATCGTGCGAGATGAAGAGATACGTGAGGCTGTGCTGTTCCTTGAGATCGATCAGCAGGTTGATGATCTGGCTCTGGATGGACACGTCCAGGGCGGATACGGCCTCGTCGCAGACGATGAAGCGCGGCTCCAGCGCCAGGGCGCGGGCGATGCAGATGCGCTGCCTCTGGCCGCCGGAGAACTGGTGCGGATAGCGGTGCAGCATGTACTTTTGCAGGCCGCAGCGGTCCATGATATCCAGGGTGTAATCCTCCAGCTCCTGGGAGCCGGCCTTGAACATGCCGTGGGCGACGAGCGCCTCGGAGATGAGGTTGCCGACCGTGAGGCGCGGGTTCAGCGAGGAGTACGGATCCTGGAAGACGATCTGCATCTCCTTGCGCAGGCGGCGCATCTCCTCATGATCGACCTTGCTCAAATCCTTGCCGTCGTAGATGACCGAGCCGGCCGTCTGCTTGTACAGCTGCAAGATGACGCGGCCCAAGGTGGATTTTCCGCAGCCGGATTCGCCGACCAGGCCCAGCGTCTCGCCCTCGTAGATATCGAGCGAGATGCCGTCCACGGCCTTGACGGAGATCTCCTTGCGGTTGATAATGCTCTTCTTTTTGACCGGGAAGTGCATCTTCACGTTGTCGACGTGGATCAATACCTTCTTCGCATCAGCCATTCGCGCGCACTCCCTTCTGCGGGTAGAAGCAGCGGACCTGCTGCACCTCGTTGACCTGGACCAGCTCCGGCTCCTGCTCGCGGCACTTATCGGTCGCGTACTTGCAGCGCGGCGCGAACTTGCAGCCCTTGGGCAGATCCAGCGGGTGCGGCACCGCGCCGGGGATCACGTCCAGGCGCTCGTCCTGCTTGCTGGAAAGCAGCGGGATGGAGCGCAGCAGCGCTTCGGTATACGGGTGGCTGTAGTTGGTGATCGGCTTGAAGATGTAGTCCACGGGCGCGATCTCCACCACCTGGCCGCAGTACATCACGGCCACGTCGTCCGCCATCTGGTTGATCACGCCCAAATCGTGGGTGATAAACAGGATGGCCGTGCCCTTTTCCTTTTTCAGGTTATTCATCAGCCGCAGGATCTGGGCCTGAATGGTCACGTCC
>CACZOT010000414.1 GCA_902782795.1 uncultured Eubacteriales bacterium
CTTCGGCCTTTCCCGCCGCTTTCCGTCAGGTCATCTTCTCCTGCTTGACCTTGTGGTCGATGACGTGGCGCGAGGCGAGCTCATTGTAGATATCCTTGAGGGTGATGCCCTGCTGCACCATGAGCACCATCACGTGGTAGGCGAGGTCGGCGATCTCGTAAATGGTCTCGGCCTTGTCCTCGGCCTTGCCGGCGATGATGACCTCCGTAGATTCCTCGCCGATCTTCTTGAGGATCTTGTCCGTGCCCTTCTGGAAGAGGTAGGTGGTATAGCTGCCCTCGGGCAGTTCGGCCTTGCGCCCCTGGAGGAGGCGGTAAAGGCCCTCGTAAGTGAAATCGTCCGTATCCGGGCTTAGCCAGACGGGATACTCGAAGCAGCTCTCCGTGCCCAGATGGCAGGCGGGGCCGTCCGGCTCGACGACGATCACGAGGGCGTCCTGGTCGCAATCGGCGGTGATGGAGACGACGTGCTGTAGGTTTCCGCTGGTCTCGCCCTTGAGCCAGAGCTGCTGCCGGGAACGGCTCCAGAAGCAGGCGAGGCCCTTTTCCATGGTCAGGCGCAGGCTCTCGCGGTTCATGTAGGCCAGCATCAGCACGCGGCGGCTCGCTTTGTCCACCACCACGGCGGGCACGAGCCCTTTTTCGTCAAAGCGGATCTTCTCGATATCGATCATGGTTCAAACCTCCCTTGCCGGAATGCCCTCGGCCGCGAGGGCGCGCTTGAGTTCGGCGATGGAAACCTCGCCGTAGTGAAAGATGGAGGCGGCGAGCCCGGCGTCCACGAAGGGCAGGCTCTGAAAGAGGGTGATGAAATCCCCCACGGCGCCCGCGCCTCCGGATGCGATCACGGGGATGGAAAGAGAACTGCAGACGTCCTCCAGCATTTCGAGATCGAAGCCCTGCCGGACACCGTCGGTATCCATGGAATTGAGGACGATCTCCCCCGCGCCGGATTCTTCGCCGCGCCGGATCCACTCGACGGCGTCCAGGCCGGTGTCCTCGCGGCCGCCCTTGGCGAAGACGTGGTAGCCTCCGCCCGCGCGCTTCACGTCCGCGGAGAGCACGACGCACTGGCTGCCGTAGCGCTTGGCCGCCGCGGCGATGAGGCTGGGATCGCGGATAGCCCCGGAGTTGACGCTGACCTTGTCCGCGCCGCACTTGAGCACGCGGTCGAAATCCTCCAGTGTGTTGATGCCGCCGCCCACGGTGAGCGGGATGAAGATGCTCCCGGCCACCTCGCGCAGAACGTCCGTGAAGAGGCGCCGCCCCTCGGCGGAGGCGGTGATGTCGTAAAAGACCAGTTCGTCCGCGCCCGCGTCGGAATAAAAGCGGCCCAGCTCCACGGGCGAGGCCACGTCCTTGAGCCCCTGGAACCTCTTGCCCTTGACCACGCGGCCGTCGCGCACGTCCAGGCAGGGGATGACGCGTTTTGTGATCATTGTGCCGCCTCCAGTGCCGCGCGCAGGTCCACCGCGCCGGTATAATACGCCTTGCCGAGGATGGCCCCGTACAGGCCCGCTTCCCGGAGGGCTCGCACGTCCTCCAGGGAGGAAACGCCGCCCGAGGCGACGATCTCCATGCCCACCGCCGCCGAGAGTTCCCGGTAGAGGCCGCGGTTCGCGCCGCGCATGGCCCCGTCTCGGGAGATGTCCGTGCAGACGATGGTCTTCACGCCCGCGTCCTCCATGCGGCGGCAGAAATCCAGAGCCGCGAGGGCGGTCTTTTCCGTCCAGCCGCGGATGGCCACGAAGCCGTCCCGAAGGTCCACGCCCACGGCGATCTTCTCCCCGAAGGCGCGCACGGCCTCCGCCAGGAACGAGGGATCCGTCACCGCCGCCGTGCCGATCACCACGCGGGAGACACCCGCTTCGACATACCGCTCCACGACCTCCATGGAGCGGACGCCGCCGCCCACCTCGGCCCTGAGGCCGGTCTCGCGGACGATGCGGCTGATGGTCTCCACATTCGGCGTGCCGCCGGAGCGCGCGCCCTCGAGATCCACCATGTGGATCCACTCCGCCCCGCAGGCGGCGAAATCCTGTGCTACCTCCATGGGACGCTCCGAGTAGACGGTCATCTGGGCGTAATCGCCCTTGTAGAGGCGCACGGCCTTGCCGCCGAAGAGATCGATGGCCGGAAGAAGGATCACGCGCCCACCTCCCCTTCGCTGAAGGCCCTCAGGATGCGCAGGCCTACCGGGCCGCTCTTTTCGGGATGGAACTGGCAGCCGTAGACGTTCCCGCGCCGCACGGCCGCCGTCAGTGGCGCGCCGTATTCCGTCACCGCGGAGACGTACTCGGCCGGGGCGTCGCAATAATAGGAATGGACGAAGTAGACGTACTCCCCCGGACGGCTGTCCCGGAAGATGGGGCTCGGGTTCGTGAAGCGCAGGGCGTTCCAGCCCATCTGCGGCACCTTGAGGCCGGCCGGGATGACGTCCCGGATGGGCCGCACCGCGCCGGGCACCAGCCCCAGGCCGTCCCATTCGCCGAATTCATAGCTCTTTTCCAATAGGAGCTGCATGCCAAGGCAGATGCCCAAAAGCGGCTTGCCCGCGCGCGCCTGCCCGGCGACCAGCTCGCCCAGGCCCGTTTCCCGCAATTTGGCCGCGGCGTCCCGGAAGGCGCCCACGCCCGGCAGGACGATCTTCTCCGCGGCGCGGATGGCCGCCGGATCGCCCGTGACCGCCGCCTCGACGCCGAGGGCGGCAAAGGAGCTGCGCAGGGAAAAGAGGTTCCCCACGCCGTAATCAACGATCGCGATCATAATACGCCTTTCGTGGAGGGGATCTCCCCGCCCAGCGCCTCGTCCACGCTCACGGCCGTACGCAGGCTCCGGGCGACGGATTTGAACTGCCCCTCGATGATATGATGGGCGTTCCGGCCCGCCAGCTGGCGGATATGCAGCGTCAGGGCCGCAGCGCGGGAGAACGCCGTCCAGAATTCCTCGGCGAGCTCGACGTCGAACGTGCCGACCTTGCGGGCGCGCGCCTCGAATTCGTAGGAGAGGTGGGCGCGGCCGGAGAGATCCACCGCCGAGAGAATGAGCGCCTCGTCCATGGGCAGGAGGCAGTCGCCATAGCGGCGGATGCCCGCCTTGTCGCCCACGGCCTCGCGAAAGGCCTCCCCGAGGGCGATGCCGATATCCTCGACCGAATGGTGGTCGTCCACCTGGGTGTCGCCCTGGCAGCTCAGGTCGAGGTCAAAGCGGCCGTGCTTGGCAAAGAGCGTGAGCATATGGTCCAAAAAGCCCACGCCGCTGGAGATGTCGCTCCGTCCTGTCCCGTCCAGGCGGACGCGCAGGCGGATGTCCGTCTCCGCAGTCTTGCGCTCTTTTGTCGCTTCTCTCATGGCTGTATCCCCTCTTCCCGGAAGATCTCCTCCACCGCGGCGACGAGCGCTTCCATCTGCGCGCGCGTGCCCACGGTGACGCGGTTGTAATCGGCGATGCGTTCCTTGCTGAAGTGCCGCACCAGCACGCCTTTGTCCCGCAGGCGCCGGTAGAGCTTCTCCCCGGAGATGGCGCTGTGTCGGACGAAGAGGAAGTTGGCGCGGGAATCGGTGCAATCAAAGCCCAGGCGGCGCATCTCCTTTAGGGCCCAGGCGCGGCTCTCGACGATGGCCTCGCAATTCCGGCGGGTGTACTCCGCGTCCAGCAGCGTGCCCGCGCCGAGGGCTGCGGTGTAGGAATTGACGTTGTAGGGGTTGGTGGAATAGCGGATGGTCTCCAGATCGCGGATGAGCGCGGCGCTGCCGATGGCATAGCCCAGGCGGCCGCCCGCCATCGAGCGGGATTTGGAGAACGTCTGCACGACGAGGATGTTCTCAAACTCCTTCGTCAGAGGGACGCAGCTCTCGCCGCCGAAATCCACATACGCCTCGTCCACCACGAGAACGTTCCCCGGGTTGGTCTCGGCGATGCGGCGCACCGCCGCCACGGGCAGGCTCAGGCCCGTCGGCGCGTTGGGGTTGGCGAGAAAAACCGTGCCGCCGCAGGAAAAATAGTCTTCCGGGGCGATTGTGAGATCCGCCCGCAGGGGGATCTCCCGGCAGGACAGGCAGTTCACCTGGGCGAAGACCGGGTAAAAGCCGTAGGTGATGTCCGGGAAAACGGCGGGGCGGTCCGCGTCGCAGAAGGCGAGGAACGCGAAGTTGAGGATCTCGTCGGAGCCGTTGCCCACGCAGACGTTCTCCGGACCGACGCCGTAAGTCCCGGCCAGGAGGCGCTTGAGCTCGCGGCACTCCGGGTCGGAATAGAGGTTGAGCGGGCGCGTGTTCGCCGCTGCGTAGGCCAGAGCCTGTTCCGAGGGCGGGAAGGGCGATTCATTGGTGTTGAGCTTCAGATACTGCTGGTCCCGCGGCTGCTCTCCGGGCGTGTAGGGCGCGAGAGCGGCGAGCTTGCGGCTGAAAAAGCGGCTCATCCGATCGCCTCCGTGCGGATCAGGGCGCTGCGGGCGTGCCCGTGCAGGCCCTCCTCGTCGGCGAACAGGGCGATATCCTTCGCCACGCGCGCGAGGGCGTCCCGCGTGAAATAGGTGTACTGGGTCTTCTTGATGAAATCGTCCACGGAGAGAGGGCTGGCGAAGCGC
>CACZOT010000415.1 GCA_902782795.1 uncultured Eubacteriales bacterium
TTCTCGAGCTTGGCGCGGATGTCGGCCTTGTAGGCGTCCAGCGTGTCGAACTCGGAGACGTCCTTGGCGAACTCGTCGTCCAGGGCGGGAAGCTCCTTCTCCTGGATGCCGCGCACGGTGACCTTGAAGGTGGCGTCCTTGCCGGCGAGGTTCTCGGCGTGGTACTCGGCCGGGAAGGTGACCTTGATTTCGACCTCTTTGCCGATCTCGGCGCCGACGAGCTGCTCCTCGAAGCCGGGGCTGAAGTTGCCGGAGCCGATGACGAGGGTCTGATCGGTGGCGGTGCCGCCCTCGAACTGCTCTCCGTCGCAGAAGCCGGCGTAATCAAGCTTGATCTGATCGTCCATCTTCACGGGACGATCGGTCACGTCGTTAAAGCGGGCGACGCGCTCGCGGGCGCGCTCGACTTCGGCGTTCACGTCGTCGTCGGTGACTTCGTCCTGCTTGCGCTCGACGCGGATGGCCTTGTAATCGCCGAGGGTCACGTCCGGGCGGACGAACACTTCGACGCTGAACTCGGTGGGCTCGCTGCCGCCGATCTTCTTGATGTCCAGGGAAGGACGGTCGACGGGCTGGATGGAATGCTCCTCGATGGCGGCGCGGTACAGATCCGGGAAGATCTCCTCGATGGCGTCGTCATAGAAGACCTCGGGGCCGTACTGCATCTCGATGACCTTGCGCGGCGCCTTGCCCTTGCGGAAGCCGGGGACGTTGATGCGCTTGACCAGCTTGCGGTATGCGGCCTGCACGCCCTTTTCGAAATCTTCCGGGGCGACGGTGAAGTCGAGACGGACCTTGTTCGAAGAGATTTTCTCGTAAGTAGTGCTCATGAAATCGTTCCTCCTGATCGTTCCCATACAGTATCTACGGGATTTTACCATAAAAGGGCCCGTATTTCAACGCCCTTTCGCGACGGGCGTGTTAATTAACGGGAAAAGCGGCTGTTACGCCGCGACTGAAGAGCCGACGATGTTGTGGACCCAGATGCCCTTTTTCACAAGGATATAGCCGATCACGCACTTGAGGCCCTCCGTGCCTTGCGTCAGCAGGTACACCCAGTGCACCGGAAGCGCGGTGTATCTGGCCAGCACGAACGCCGCGGGGAGCATCACCAGCCACGTGAACGCGCAATCGTACAGGAAGGTGATCACAGTCTTCCCGCCGGAGCGCAGCGTGAAGTAGCAGCAGTGGTTGAAGGAGTGGATCAGCATCAGCGCGGCCGAGCACCAGAGGAACTTCGTGGCCAGGGCGCGCACGTCGGCCGTGGTGTTGTAGAGCATGGGCAGCAGGGGCGCAAACGCCGCCAGGAGCCCGCCGAAGACCACGCATGTCATCAGCGAGAACACGATCAGCTTGCGCACGGTGTCCTTGGCGCGGGGCACGTCGTCCGCTCCGAGCGCCTGTCCGACCAGGATCGCCACCGCCGTGCCCAGGGACATGAACACCACGCTGAACATGTTCGAGACCGTCGAGGAGATGCTCAGCGCCGCGATGACCGTCAGCCCGCGCAGGGAGTATTGCTGCGTGAGCATCGTCGTGCCCACGGACCAGAGCGCCTCGTTGGCCAGAAGCGGCATGCCCTTGCGGATGATCGAGCCCACCAGTCGGCCGGGGATATAGAGCGAATGGTACAGCCCGTGCGCAAAGGCGTGGCGCTCGCTGTGGCGGTGGGTGTAAATGACCAAAATCCCCAACCCGACCAGGCGTGAGACCACCGTCGCCACCGCCGCGCCGACCACGCCCAAAGCGGGAAGGCCAAGTTTTCCGAAGATGAGGATGTAGTTGAGCCCCAGGTTCGTGAGCACCTCGGCGATGGATGCCTTCATGGGCATGACGGTCTCGCCGGTCTCGCGCAGGGTGCCCGCGTAGCATTGGGAGAAAGCGAACGGCGCGAGGCCCAGCATCATCACGCGCAGGTACCGGAGGCTGTAGCCGAGCGTCGTCTCGACGTCGCCGGAGGAGTCCTCGGTCAGGTAAAGCCGGATGATGGGCTCCGCGAAGAACCCGAACACGATCAGCGCCACGCACAGCACGAACAGAGAAGTGTAGATCTTGAAGCGCATGGTGTAGCGCACGCCGTCGTCGTCGCGCGCTCCGTAATACTGCGCTGTGAAGATGCCCGCGCCGGAGAGCCCGCCGAATATGCACAGGTTGAACACGAACATGAGCTGGTTGGCGATGGAGACGCCGCTCATCTGTTCGGTGCCGATGCGCCCGACCATGACGTTGTCGAGCAGGTTCACGAAATTGGCCACCGTGTTCTGCACGATCACCGGCAGCACGATGGAGAAGACCATGGCGTAAAAGGCCTTGTCGCCGATATAGCGGCGGCGCAGGGAATTTTCGCTGTGCATAAAGGTATTCCTCGCTTTACCCGATTCAGCGCTACTATAGCATGCCCGCAGCCCGCGATAAAGAAAGGAAAAGTAAATTCACGCCCGCTGCGCGGGGAAGACAGCCTCGAATATCGGCCAATACCGCCATTTTCAGGACAATCCGCCTGTTGCAATCCAGCCGCGGGGGTGATATAATAATCAGGTACCCGTGGAGGAACGGGAAAATCATTTGGAGGTGTAACCTATGCCGTACGTTATTTCTGATGAGTGCATCGCCTGCGGCATCTGCGAGAGCGAGTGCCCGGTCAACGCGATCTCCGAAGGCGAAGGCAAGTACGTCATCGATGGCGACGCTTGCATTTCCTGCGGCTCCTGCGCTGGCGTCTGCCCGGTTGGCGCTCCCGCCGAGGCGTAAGTCCTGAGTAGAAACAAA
>CACZOT010000416.1 GCA_902782795.1 uncultured Eubacteriales bacterium
CTGGCCAGCGTGTACAAGTTCTTTCCCCGCCTGGAGGAGCGCAAGGCCTCCAAGGGCGACAAGCTGTCCGACGGCGAGAAGCAGATGCTCGCCGTGGCCCGCGGCCTGATGCAGAATCCGAAACTGATGCTGCTCGACGAGATCACCGAAGGACTTGCTCCGATCATCGTCGACCAGCTTGCCACCATGGTGAAGGACCTGCTGGCCGAGGGCGTGACCATCCTGATCGCGGAGCAGAACGTCAAGTTCGCCATGAAGGTCAGCAGCGACTGCTACATCCTTGAGCGCGGCACCGTGGTGCACCATCAGGCGACCCAGGAGCTTTCCGAGGAGACGAGGAAGCTGTATCTGGGCCTCTGAGCGCCGCACCGTCGGCACGCTCCGGCAAATCCTTTATGCTTCTGCCCGGCGGCAGGGCGGTGGGTCATCCGCCCTTTCCGCTCTGCCGCCGGCCCCATATGAATCTGTCAATTCACAACCGTTTAAATACATCCCGCACTTGTAATCCCATTGGAAGGAAGGAAACGAACTATGTCAGCGACAACTACGATCCGTCAGCTCCTGGAACGGGGCGAATTCGTCTGGGCGCCCTGCATTTACGACTGCCTCTCTGCACGCTGTGCCGAACTGGTCGGGCACAACGCCGTGCTGGTCAGCAGCTGTGAGCTGGAGTTCGCGATGAACGGCCTGCCGGCCGGGCTCTATAACTGGGAGGAATACATCTGGGCTGCGGAGCGAATCTGCCACTCCACGAAACTGCCCGTCATCATCGACGGCGAGAACGGCGGCGGCAACCCCATGTCGGTTTACCGCAACTGCAAGCGCCTGGCCGAGGCCGGCGCGATGGCCATCTCCATCGAGGATACCAACACCGGCAGCTTCACCACCGGCTATGCCTACAACAGCGGCTACGGCTACATGGATGCCGAGCACTGGGCAACCAACGTCCATGCCGCGGTGGAAGCGGTCAAGGGCACCGACTGCATGATCATCGCGCGCACCGACTGCAAGGGCGGCGGCGCGCCCCAGACCGGCGCCATCGGCGCGCTGGGCGGAATGGGCCTGGAGGAGGCCATCCGCCGCGGCGAGATGGGGTTCCGGGCCGGAGCGGAGATCGTCATGATCCAGAGCATCTGCCATGCCGACTGCGAGGACGAGTGCCTGGAGATCTCGCGCCGTCTGTCCGCGCCGGGCCGCTATCTCTTCTATCCGGACGTTCACGCCACCGACGGCAAGCCGGACGCCACCATGGAGCAGATGCAGCAGTGGGGCTTCCATCTGGTGAGCAACCATGTCGCCATGAAGGGCGCTGCCCGCGGCATGCTGGAGTTCATGCGCGAGAACTTCAAAAACAAGAACACCGTGTACAGCGAAAACAACGAGATCGATCCCACCGGAGAGCTGGATATCGGCCATGAGTTCCACGCGTTCAAGTTTGAGGACTATATCGCGATGGACAGGAAATATCGCGCCTACGAGGATGAGCTCCGCAAGGGCTGAGGAAAGAGGAACAGGTATGAAGATCGCAGTTTTGGGCTCAGGCGCCATGGGCGGCCTCTTCGGCGCTTATCTGAGCCGGGAAAACGACGTTACCATGGTAGACATCAACCCCGCCGTCGTGGAACGGATCAACACGCAGGGGCTGGAGGTCCGCGAGCCGGACGGAAGCTCCGCCGTGTACCGCCCGCGGGCCGTGCAGAATGCAAGAGGCATGGATCCCGTGGATCTGGTGATCATTTTCATGAACGCCCGCTTCAGCGAGGCGGCGCTTGGCGGAAACCCGGAACTGATCGGGCCGGAGACCTATCTCATGACGCTGCAGAACGGCAGCGGCCATGAGGACACGCTCGCAAAGTTCGCCGCGAAGGACCGCATCATCATCGGGACCACCCAGCACAATGCCAATGCGGCGGAGCCCGGCGTCTCCAATCACGGCGGCTCCGGCGTCACCCATCTGGGCTGCGTCACCGGTTCCGCGGCGCGGCTGCAGCCGATCGCGGACACCTTCACGGCCTGCGGGCTGGAGGCCGACGTCAGCGACGACGTACAGAAGATGATCTGGAACAAGATGTTCACGAACGTTTCCGCCTCCGCGCTGACCGGCGCGCTGCAGGTCCCGCTCGGCTTCATCTCCCGCAACGCCGACGCCTGGGCGCTGTGCCGGAAGCTGATCCGCGAGGCGGTCGATGTGGCCGCCGCCCTGGGCATGGACTTTGACTATGACCAGAAGGTGGCCGAGGTGAAAGCCGTTTGCGACAACGCCCCCAACGGCCTTACCAGCATCTATTCCGATCTGAAAAACGGCCGCCGCAGCGAGGTGGACACCATCAGCGGCAGCGTGGTCCGCGCCGGGATCAAGGTCGGCGTGCCCACGCCGAGCCACACCTTCCTGGTTGGAATGATCCACGCGCTGGAGGGGAAGAACCTTCCGAACTGAGCGGCGCGCTGAACAAAGAACAACGACTTTATATCTGGAAGGAGTTTGAACATCATGCCGGAAATCATTTATGACTGGACTGCCGGAAACCCGAAGCGGAGACCGGAGCAGCTTCCGCCCAAAGAGTTTACGATCGGTTCGCTCCATATCGTGGATCTGACGAAGACGCTCGATCCCGAGAACGAGAGCCGCCGCTGC
>CACZOT010000417.1 GCA_902782795.1 uncultured Eubacteriales bacterium
AGGACCTCGCGTGAAGAACAAGGAAAGATAGAGGTATTTGTTTGAAGAAGACGCTTTTCAAAACGGAGATTGCGGCCTGACCTGGAGGCCGGCCGCAGAACCCGGCCTCCCCAAATGCGCCACAAAACGGATTTGGAGGGCCGCGAACCATGAACCGCGAGAACAAGAAACGCACCTTTGAGAAGCATCCTTACAAGACCCAGCCCTGCGGCGAATCCTTCACCTGCCGCTTGTGCGGGAGACCGGTCGTCCCGGAGGGCGCGGGCACCGCGCACCGCAACCACTGCCCCTACTGCCTGGCGAGCCGTCACCTGGACGTCGAGCCGGGAGACAGGTCGGCCGATTGCGGAGGCCTGATGGACCCCATCGCCGTGTGGGTGCGCAAAAACGGCGAATGGGCCATCATCCATCGCTGCCGTTTGTGCGGAGCGCTCAGCGCGAACCGCATCGCCGCGGACGATAACCCCATGAAGCTGATGTCCCTGGCCATGAAGCCGGTGTCGTCGCCGCCGTTCCCATTGGAGCGGATCGAGGAGATGACCCGCCTCATGGGTGGAGACGGAGAGCTTCGCTGGTAACAAAAGACGGAGCCGGCACATGCCGGCTCCGCTTTTTTGTACGATGGCAGATCAGCGAAGCAACCGCTCCGCGAGGGCGGGCAGCTCCGCGATAGAGCGAAGGACGGCGTCCGGAGCCTTGGCCGCTCCGAAGCCGTAGGCCGCGTGGACGAAGGGGAGGGAGGCGAAGCGCGCGGCGGCCTCGTCGCCCGCGGTGTCGCCGACGTACAGCCCGCGCTCGATCCCCCGCCGCTGCACGAGCGCGCGCAGGTTCTCGCCCTTGCTCAGGCCCGTGTCGCCCGCTTCCACGCATTCGATGAAGAGCGCGCGCAGGCCGTGCGCGTCCAGGAAGGATTGCGCGTAGCCCCGCTGGCAGTTGCTGACGAGATAGAGATCATACCACCCGGCGAGGGAGCGCAGCGTCTCTGGCACGCCGGGGTAGAGCGTCGCGCCGTGCACGCGCAGAAAGGCGACTTCCTCGTCACCGCACGCATCCATGATCTCCCCGCGGCGCGCGGGCGAGAGATCTCCGAGGAGCGCTGCGCCGATCTCGTCCATGGTCTTGCCCATGACGGCGTGGACGTCCGCAGCCGTCAAACGGCGCGAAAGCCCCTCGCGCGCGAAGACGCGGTTCCAGGCCGAGACCACCGGCGCGGTGGCGTCCCAGAGAGTGCCGTCCAGATCGAATCCGATAGCCTTGTTCATGGCGTTTTCTCCCATCGTGTCAGATCAGCGCGTGCAGGATGCCCTCGCGCGCTTCGTCCCAGCCGCCGTCGATATCCCATTCCCGCCACGTCCCCACGGCTTCCCGCAGAACGTACCGGTCCCGCGCGGCGCGCTCCCGCCAGAAGGCGAGCTCCCCGTCCGTAGGGGGCTCCTGCCCGCGGTCCCGGTGCGCGCGCGCCAGCTGGCCGGGAAGGAAGTTTGTGCGCAGGTAGAAGACCTGCCAGAGAGCGCCGCCGAGCGCCCCGAGCAGATGGCGGACGTGCGCGGCCATCGCGTCCGGCGCGGCACGGTAATTGCGCAAAAGATCGTTGAGCGGGTGATGCAGGAGCGATCCGTCGAACAGATAGATCACATCCTCCCGCGAGCGCGCGGCGAACCCCTTCCATACCGCGCGGTACGCGGCCGTGTACGCCTCCATGGGCACGGCGCGCCTCGGGTGATAACAGAATTCCCGCCCGGCCAGCTCGGAAAGGAGCGGCTCGGGGAAGAGGGGCGTGTCCCCGTCGTAATAGCGCACGAGCACGGCCTCCCCGGCGGGAACGGCATGCCGGCGCAGGGCCTCCGCCTGGCCGGGAAAGCGCAAGGGAAGCTCCGCGAATTCCACGGCGGGCAGGTACGCAGTGCAGTAGAAATCGATGGGGTTGGCAAAATCGAATTCCGCCCAGGCCTCGACGCTCCGCCCCGCTTCGCGCAATCCTTGCGCGACGAGGCGCAGCGTGGTGCTCTTGCCCACGCCGGAGACGCCCTCGATGAACGCGAACACGGCTTGCCCCTCCTCCTTTGCGCGCGCGGAGCCCGCCTTCCCGGGGAAGGACGGGCTCCGCGTCGGCCGTGGGCCGGTCAGACGATGGTGCGGCGAAGCTCCTCGGCGGATTCGCGGCGCAGATAGGCCGGCGCGATATCCAGGAGCGTGCGGCAGCCGGTCTCGCCCTCGAAGGCGAGGCGGTACGCGGCGCGCGCGCAGGCGATGAGCACGCTGGAGGTGAACTCCGGGTTGGAATCGAGCGCGAGGCGGAACTCCACGGTATGGCGGTGCTCGTCCTCAAGGCCGGTGCGGCCGCTGCGCAGGACCATACCGCCGTGGGGGAGGCCGGCGTGGTCGCGCTGGAGCTCCTCGCGGGAAATGAAGTGCACGGTGGTGTCGTAATCGGCGAAATATTTGGGCATGCTGACGATCTCGCGCTCGATGCGCGCCTTGTCCGCACCTTCCTTGGCGACGACGTAGCATTCGCGCGTGTGCTTCTCGCGGGTGGTCAGGGTGGGCATCTCGCCGGAGCGCACGCGCTCGAGCGCCTCGGGCACGGGCACGGTGTACTGCCTTGCGTCCTCGACGCCCTCGATGCGGCGGATGGCGTCCGAATGGCCCTGGGAGACGCCGCGGCCCCAGAAGGTGTAATCCGCGCCCTTCGGGAGGACGGCCCCGGCATAGCAGCGCGCCAGGGAGAACAGGCCCGGATCCCAACCGGCGGAGATGATCGCCAGCTTGCCGCCCGCGCGGGCGGCGGCGTCCACGCGCTCGAAGTGCGCGGGGATATCGGCGTGGGTATCGAAAGAATCCACGATGTTAAAGAGCTCGGCGAAGGCGGGCGTCTGTTCGGGGAGATCCGTGGCGCTGCCGCCGCAGAGGATCATCACGTCGATCTCGTCCGCGTGCGCGGCTGCGTTCTCGGCGCGGTAGACGGGCACGCCCGGCGTCCGCAGCTGGAGAGAAGAGGGATCGCGGCGCGTAAAGACCGCCGCCAGGGTCATATCTTCGTTCTGACGCACGGCGCATTCCACGCCGCGCCCGAGGTTGCCATAGCCCATGATACCGATGCGAATAGACATAAAACCTGCTCCTTTGATTTTGCTTTGTGTTTGTTTTCTAGCCGTGGATGAGGTCTTCCATATCGTAGAGGCCCGGTGCGCGCCCCATGAGGAACTGCGCGGCCGCGAGCGCGCCCTGGGCGAAGAGCGTGCGGTCGAAGGCGTCGTGGCGCAGGGTGATCTCCTGCCCGGCGAGGGCGAAATGCACCTCGTGCCGCCCGACGACCGAGCCCAGGCGCAGGGAGTGGATGCCGATTTCCTCCGGCTCGCGCTTGCCGTTCTCGTGCCGTCCGACGACGTTCTTCATGTGCGGGCGCTCGGCGCGCACGGCCTCGGCGAGCATGAGGGCCGTGCCGCTGGGCACGTCCGCCTTCTGGTTGTGGTGCGCCTCGACGATCTCGATATCCGCGCCGGGAAGGGCGCGAGCCGCCTCGCGGGCCAGGTGGCACAGGAGCGCCACGCCCACGCACAGATTGCCGCTTTTGAGGACCGGCACCTTTTCCGCGCAGCGGCGGATGCGGGCCATCTCGGCCTCGGTCTGTCCGGTAGCGGCGAAGACCACGGGCACGCCGCGGTCCTCGGCGAAGGCGGCCACGTCGGCGGTGGCGAGGTGACTGGAAAAATCGATGACGCAGTCCACGTCCTCGCGGCACTGGCTGATGTGCGCCAAGACGCCGCTGTTTTCCTCGGCTCGGGCGTCTACGCCCACGTGCGAGACGCCGTTTGCGTCCAGTACGGCGGCGACGGCCTGTCCCATGCGGCCGAGCGCGCCGTGGATAAGTACTTTCATGCGAAATCGCTCCTTTCGTAACGGGCGTACATCAGAGCCCGAAGACGGCCATTTCCTGATAGAGGCGGGCGCGGTGCGGCTCCTCGAGGGGGATGAGCGGCAGGCGGAGGACATCCTCGCCGTAGCCCATGCGCGCCATCGCCGCCTTGACGGGGATGGGGTTGGTCTGGCTGAACAGCGCCTTGGTGAGGGGAAGCGTCTTCAGCTGCAGCTCCATGGCCCCAGCCAGATCGCCAGCGAAGAAGCGGCGGCAGATCTCGGACGTCTCGCGGGGGAGGAGGTTCGAGAGCACGCTCACCACACCCTTGCCGCCCACGGCGAGGATGGGCACGATCTGGTCGTCGTTGCCGGAATAGAGATCGAGCCGCCCGGAAACCAGGCGCACCGTCTCGACGATCTTCGAGATATCGCCGTTGGCCTCCTTGATGCCCGCGATCATGGGATGATCGGCGAGCAGTGCGTAAGTCGCGGGTTCAATATTGATGCCCGTGCGGCTGGGGACGTTGTAGAGCAGGACCGGCTTGCTGGAAGCGTCCGCGATGGCCGTGAATGTGGCCACCAGGCCGGACTGGGAGGTTTTGTTGTAATAGGGCGTGACCACGAGGCAGCCGTCCGCGCCGAGATCGCAGGCGCGCTTCGTGGCGGCGATGGCGTGGGCGGTATCGTTGGAGCCCGTGCCCGCGATGACGGGAACGCGCCCCGCGGCCCGGCGGATCACGCGCTCGATGACGGAGAAGCGTTCCTCGTCGGAGAGCGTGGCGCTCTCTCCCGTGGTGCCGCAGGCGATCAGCGCGCCGACTCCGCCAGCGATCTGGAATTCCACCAGGCGGTCGAGGGCGGCATAGTCCACGCCGCTGCGATTCATGGGGGTGATGAGGGCGGTGCCGACGCCGGTGAACAAAGCGGTCTTTACCATGGCAGGGGACCTCCGTTTCCTCTTGGATAAGTAGTACTCTAGCACACGCGCATTGCGCCTTCAAGCGCTTGAGCGCAAACTTAACCCGGCTGACACGCGCCGGGCTCTTTTGCTAAGGATATGCAGGAAGCGCCCCGCCCAGAACCGGACAGAAAAGCGAATGAACCGCTGCGCTACGCAGGAAACGTTCAGGAAGGGAGAAGGAATTGATGCAAAGGTTTAACCTCCCGTTCATGAAGAACAGAAGGGGAAGGGGTATACTGTCAGCACAACGGACGGGGCGAGAAACCGCCAAAAACCCTGCGATTTCGGGGGATTTCACGGCGACTAGCGCTCCGCCGCGAGGAATACGCGCCGCTTTGGGCGGCGCGCGGAAGGAAGGTGCTTCCTGTGAACAAAGCGAAACCTGTGTCTCCCGTCCTGCGAATCACCTGCATCGGAATGATGGCCGCGGTCGTCTGCGTGGTGACGCTGTTCCGTTTCCCGCTCCTGGGCTCGAAGGTGCATTTCGCCAACGCTATGTGCCTGCTTTCCGGGCTGCTCCTGGGGCCGGCTTGCGGCGGGCTCTCGGCGGGGCTGGGCTCCGCGCTGTACGATCTGCTCCTGGGCGGATACGGCCCTGTGGACGCCGCAATCACCTTCGTGACGAAATTCGCCATGGGCTGGGTTTGCGGGATGATCGCCGGGCAGGTCATCGAAAAGAGGGGCACGGCGCGCGTGGTCGCAGCGGCGGTCATCGGCGCGCTGACGTATGTGGCGCTGTACCTGTGCAAGACCTGGGTCTTCCAGCGCTTCGTGTACGGATACGCCCATGACGCCATCGTCGCCACGGTGCTTTCGAAGGTGCCCGCCTCGCTGATCAACGCCGCGCTGGCTTCCGTCGCCGCACCGGTATTCTATTTCGCGCTGCTCCGGCCCATCAAAAAGTTGGGGCTCCCCTGGGGACGATAAAAAACGCGCCGCCTCCGCCATAACGGCGGGGGCGTTTTCTTTGCATTGGGAGGAAAAATCTGTTACAATAGGAAAAGGAACAAACTGCATTGGAGGAACGGACCATGCATTCCAAATGGCTGCACCCGGCCGACCAGCTCATCGCCATCATGCGGCGCATCTATGAGCGCGGCCTCACCACCACATCCGGCGGCAATCTTTCCATCCGCGACGACAACGGAGATATCTGGATCACGCCCAGCGGCATCGACAAGGGCTCCCTCACCCGCGCGGACATCATGCAGGTGAAGCCGGACGGCACCGTCATCGGCCTGCACACGCCCAGCGTGGAGCTGCCCTTCCACGCCCACGTCTATCGCATCCGGCCGGATCTGCGCGCCGTGCTGCACGCGCATCCGCCCACGCTCGTGGCCTACAGCTTGGCGCGGATGATCCCCGATACGCGCCTCAACGCCTCCGCGGCGCTCACCTGCGGCGAGATCGCCATGGCCGCCTATGAGGTGCCCGGCAGCGAGAAGCTCGGCGACAACATCGCCCTCTGGTTCGAGAAGGGCTATAACACCGTGATGATGGAGAACCACGGCTGCGTCATCGGCGCGAAGGATATCTTCGAGGCATACAAGGTCTTCGAGACGCTTGACAGCGCCGGACGTCTGGAGATGGGCGCGCGCAAGGTCGGCACGCCCGCCCCGCTCACGCCTGAGCAGATCGCCGCGGCCGCGAAGGCTGAGGAGACCGCCTGGGCCCCCCTGCCCGAAGAAGCGCCTTCCAGCGAAGAACTCGCGTATCGCCGCGATCTGTGCGCCTTCGTGAAGCGCTGCTACCGCCAGGGCTTGTTCACCGCCTCTCAGGGCGTGTACGCCCAGAGGCTTTCGGACGGCGGGTTCCTCGTCACGCCCAAGGGCATGGACGCTTGCGACGTGAGCGAGGAGGATATCGTCCGCGTGCGCGGCAACGCCTGCGAGGTGGGGAAGACCCCGGCCCGCGAGGCCAGGCTTATCCAGGCGGTCTTCGCCGTGCAGCCGGAGACCGGCAGCATCGCCATCAGCATGGCGCCCGCCGTCATGGCCTTCGCCGCCGCCCATGAGCCGCTCGATTCGCGCACCATCCCCGAGAGCTATATCCAGCTGCGCCGCGTGGGCCGGGCGCCGTTCCTCGCCACTTGCGAGGACCCCGAGGGCCTTGCCAAACGCTTCGACGAGCATACGCCCGTGATCATCGTGGACAACGAGTGCGCCATCGTGACCGGCGGTAACCTCCTCAAGGCCTTCGACCGCCTGGAGGTGCTCGATTACAGCGCCAGGTCCGTCGTCGCCACGAAGGATATCGGGCCTCTCGTGCGCATCTCCGACCAGGAAGTGCGTGATATCGAGGTGGCGTTTAACCTGATGTAAGCGGTTTTTCGGAGAGCTTGCAGCGCCCCTCCCCGGCCAAAGGGCCGGGGAGGGGCGCTCTATTTTGGCAGGGGTGGTACCCCTGCACCCCATGTAGAACCGGCTTTTCCCGCTTGACCCGGCAGGCGCAGCGACGGGTACGGCCCCGAGCTCCCGCGCCTCCGGAGCGCGGGAGCTCGGGGCAGGGCGGCGCACCTCGGCGGACAGCCTTCGGCCACCCGCCTCGACGCGCCGCCGCCTCTCGCGGCCGCCGTCCGGGCGCACGGCTCGGGACGGCCCTTCGGGCCACCCCTCGCCACGCGCCCCTCGCCAGTGCTTCGAAGGTATATTCTCTCTCGCAAGCGCATATATCTTTTCGTGACGGCTCCCGCCAGGGAACGGGAGATCGGCAACGCATGCGAGGAGTGGTACGATGGAAAACCCGATGAACCGCATTACCGCCGCTGGCTTTCTTGCGCAGCCGCCGCTTTTGAGCCATGAAGTGATGAACGAACCCTTTTACTCGGGAATATTGGAAGTGAAGCGCCTGTCCGGGACGATCGATCGCCTGCCCATCACGCTGCCGGGCAAGCTCATGCCCGAGGACGGCTTCCCCACGGATACGATGCTGCTCGTAGAGGGA
>CACZOT010000418.1 GCA_902782795.1 uncultured Eubacteriales bacterium
AGCGCCCTGACGCAGCTGTTCATCGAGTCCTGCGAGCGGGCCGGCGTGCGCGTCATCGCCATGGAGGATTACGATTCCCACAAGGAGAGCGACGATATCATCCTCGGCATCAAGGCCTGGAGCAACGAGCGCGTCGTGAAGGACACCAGCGCCAAGATCCTCAAGGTGGTGCGCCACAAGCAGGAGAACGGCACCTGGTTCTGCGCCGCGCCCTACGGCTATATCGTGAACGATTACGCCACCGCGGACGTGGCGGTCGACGAAGAATCCGCCCGCGTCATCCGCAGGATCTTCGATATGTATCTGGGCGGGAAGGGAATCAACAGGATCTGCCAGGAGCTGACGCGGGGGGGCGTGCCGACGCCGAGCATGCGCGCCCGGGAGCTGAGCATCCAAAGCGGCAGAGCTTATAATAAGAAGGTGTCCCAGACCTGGAACCCCGGGCAGATGAGCAAGCTCCTGGCGGACGAGTTCTACACCGGCTGCCTGGTGACGGGCCGCTACAAGCGCGCGGGGATCAACGGGATCGACGTGCGCACGGAAAAGTCGGAGCAGAACGTGTTCGCGGACCACCATCCTGCCATCATCCCCAGGGAAACGTTCGACGCCGCGCAGAGGCTGCGGCGGACCCACGCGCGGGAAGCCTACCGCCCGGGGAAGAACGGGGAGACGCTGTTCCACGGGCTCCTCTACTGCGGAGACTGCGGCGCGAGGCTTTACACCTACAAGCGGCCTGGACTGGACAGGCAGTACATCTGCTCCACGAGCTTCCGGGGTCTGGGCTGCTCGCGCCACATGATAAAGGAAGAAACGCTGACGAAGATCGCCCTCGGCGTCCTGAAGACCATCCGGGGCAACTTCCCGGCTGTGATGGAATCCCTGGACGCGGAGCTCGCCGCGGAGCGCCGCCGCCTGCGCGACGGCGCGGAGGGCACTTCCGCCCTCAGGAATGAGCTGCAGACCAAGCGCACGGAGATGCGGATCATTGAGGAGCAGAGGATCCGCCAGCTCGCGGCCCACCCGGAGCGCAGCGGGATTATCTCCTCGACCTACGATTCCCTGGCCGCATCCACGCAGGAGACCATCGAAAAGCTGGAGAAGAGCATCGCCGGGCTGGAGGCGAAGGAGAACGCCCTATCGCCGACCTTGCGCGCCTCGACGTACATGTCCGCCATGGCGACGATCGATGCCATCATCGCCTCTGGCCAGATCGAGCGCGGGGACGTGGAAGCGCTGTTCCAAAGGATCGAGGTGTTCGCCGACAAGCGGGTCCTGGTGGAACTTCTGCCGGATCTGGAGGGGATCGTTCCGGAGCCGATGCAGATCAAAACCCGCCAGAAGGCGCCCAGAGCGTCGAGGAAAACAGAGGTCCCGGAGCATGTGGCAAAAGTTGTTTGCGAGGGGGACCCACTGGAGATTTTCACCGACCACGACGGCGAGGTCGTGCTCAAGAAGTATTCCCCGATCGGAGAGATCGCCGCCATCGCCCGGGATTATACGGATTCGCTCTACCGCTTCCTCGGGCACGCGGCGATCATCTGCGACAGGGACATGGTGGTGTCCGTCTCCGGCACCTCGCGCAAGGACCTGGCGGAAAAGCCCGTCAGCGCGGAGCTGGAGCGGCTCATGCTCCAGCGGCAGGAGGCGCGCCTTAACGCCGGGGACGGCGCGCGCATGGTGCCCGTCACCCAGGAGGACGACGCCGGCGCCTACACCGCACAGATGATCGTGCCCATCATCGCCGACGGGGACGTCATCGGCACGCTCCTGCTGATCAGCCGGGAGTCGGGCGCGCGCATGAGCGAGACGGACCAGAAGGTCGCCCAGACCACGGCCGGGATCGTCGGTCGCCAGATGGAGCAGTGACCGCCCTCGCCGGGCGGCTTTTTTTCGCTCGGCAGGGCAGGATCGTTATGCCGCGCCAAGGTCTGCTTATCGGTGCGGGAATCTGCTCCAAAACCCTGCGAAAGATTAACTGTTCCTCCATAAAGTCTCCACAGAAAGCGTTGACGGAAAAGCGACCGCTGTGCTATACTGCCCAAGGATCAATACTGGAAGAAAAGGGGTAATACGCAAAATGGCAGCACTTGATCTTACCAAGTACGGCATCACCGGCACCACCGAGATCGTGTACAATCCCTCCTATGAGCAGCTCTTCAAGGACGAGATGGATCCCTCCCTGGAAGGCTACGAAAAGGGCCAGGTCAGCGAGCTGGGCGCCGTCAACGTCATGACGGGCATCTACACCGGCCGCTCCCCCAAGGACAAGTACATCGTCATGGATGAGAACTCCAAGGACACCGTGTGGTGGACCACCGACGAATACAAGAACGACAACCATCCCATGACTGAGGAGACCTGGAAGACCGTCAAGTCCCTCGCTCAGAAGGAGCTCTCCGGCAAGAAGCTGTACGTGGTCGACGCCTTCTGCGGCGCCAACGCCGACACCCGCATGGCCGTCCGCTTCATGATGGAAGTCGCCTGGCAGGCCCACTTCGTGCGCAACATGTTCATCAAGCCCACCGAGGAAGAGCTCAAGTCCTTTGAGCCGGACTTCATCGTCTATACCGCCTCCAAGGCCAAGTGCGAGCAGTATAAGGAGCTCGGCCTCAATTCTGAGACCGTCGTCGCCTTCAACGTTTCCAGCCGCGAGCAGGTCATCCTCAACGCCTGGTACGGCGGCGAGATGAAGAAGGGCATGTTCTCCATGATG
>CACZOT010000419.1 GCA_902782795.1 uncultured Eubacteriales bacterium
ATCACGAACGCCTTGGGGTCGGCGCTGAAGATGATCCGCCGCAGGTGCATCGCCTCGAAGCGGTTCACCACGCACAGGAGCACCTGCTTGCGCGCCCCGGAGTACATGCCGACGGCCTCCAACGCCGTGACGCCGCGGTCCATATCGTGCAGGATGCGCTCGGCGATCTCGCCGCTCCGGTCGGAGATGATGAAATACGAGTGGGCGGAGTTCGGGCCCTCGAGGACGAGATCAGTCATCACGTTGCAAAGGAACGTGCTGATCAGGCCGTACATGGCGGCCTGCGGCTCGAAGGCGAAGGCGCTGGCGATGATGACCAGCCCGTCGAACAGGAAGATGCCCCAGCTCACGCGCAGCACGGGGATGGCCCGGTGCAGGAGCGAGGCGAGCATGTCCGTACCGCCCGTGGTGCAGCTGCCGCGCAGGATCAGGCCGAAACCGATGCCGCTGATGGCGCCGCCGTAGATGGCCGCCAGCAGCAGATCGTCCGTGGCGGTGGGCAGGGGAATATGGTCGATCAGCAGGGAAAGCGCGAACATGGCGATCAGCGAGCGGACGCCGAAACGCAGGCCCATGGATTTCATCGAGACCAGGAACAGGGGCACGTTCAGAACGATATTCACCAATCCGACGCTCACGCCCAGCAGATGGTTGAGCAGCTGGCCGACGCCGGTGAACCCGCCGACGACCACCTGATTGGGGATCAGATACATCCGGTACGCCGTGGCCGCCACGAACAGACCGGCCACGATCAGCACGTCGTTTTTCAGCTCGGTGCGCAGGGATTCCTTCATAACGCGCCTCCTTTTTCAGCAACCGAACCATTTTACCACAAAACAGCCACAGTTTCAACCCGCGCCGGCCGCGGTTTTACAAGAGCGCGGCGCGGTGGTATAATAGGACCGCCGGTTTTTCTTCGATAGAGGCGAACGGTATTTGCGAACAAGCGCGCCGCTTCCGGCGCTGAAAAAGGAGAGATCATTATGGACGAACTGCGTGAGAATCTGAAAAAGCTGCTTCTGGCGGGAGTCGGCGCGGCTGCGACCGTGGCGGAAAAGGGCGCCGAGATCATCGACGGGCTGACGAAAAAGGGCGGCGAGGCTGTGGACGACCTGGTCAGGAAGGGCGCCGAAACCGTCGAGAAGGGCAAGAGCGCCGGAGAGGAGCTTAAGGCCGACCTGGGCAAGAAGTACGATGAGATCATGGCCAAGGCGCCCAAGACATCCGAGGAGCTGGCCAAGTGGGTGGAGACGCTCTCCAGCGACGCCAGGAAGACCCTCGGTGATATCCTGAACGGCTGCCAGGACGACGGGGCCTGCGAGCCGGAGACCGAGGATACTGCGCCGGCGGAGCCGGAGAACGCCGAAACTGAACCCGCGCCGCAGGCGGAAGAGCAGCCGGAGGATAAGACGGAAGAATGAACGAGCCGGACAGGACAGACGGCAGGGCGCGCCTGAAGGAGATCATATCCATCCTGGCGCGGCACGAGGTCGCGCGGGGCGTCGGCCCGGATAAGCTGGTTGCCATCCTGACGGACCTCGGTCCGACCTTCGTCAAGCTCGGGCAGATCCTCTCCATGCGGCCGGATATCCTCCCCAAGCGCTACTGCGAGGCGCTGGAAGCCCTGCGCAGCGACGTCGCGCCCCTGCCCTTCGCGGAAGTGCGGGCCGTGGTGGAAGAATCGCTCGGGCAGCCCCTGGAGGAGCTCTTCGCCTCCTTCGAACAGGAGCCGCTGGGCTCCGCGTCCATCGCCCAGGCGCACCGGGCGACCCTTCCGGACGGGCAGAGCGTGGTCGTGAAGGTGCAGCGGCCCAACATCCGCGAAGTCATGGAGCGGGATATCAGCCTGCTCCGCCGCGCCTTCGCGCTGGTGAAGAAGGTCAACCTCGCCGGGGACGTGCTGGATTTCAACGAGCTGCTGGAGGAGATGTGGAAGGTCACCCAGCAGGAGATGGATTTCCTCCAGGAGGCCGCCAACCTCCGGGAATTTCAGGAGAAGAACCCCGGCATGTGTCCGCGCGTCTACCCGGAGCGGACCGCGCGGGGCGTGCTCACCATGGAATACGTCCAGGGGAGCGGCGTCTCCAGCCGGGAGGAGCTGCTCGCTGCGGGCCTGGATCCGGACGCCATCGGCCGGGCCTTGGCGCACAGCTACGTCAAGCAGGTCATCGAGGACGGCTTCTTCCACGCGGACCCGCATCCCGGCAACATCCGCGTGCGCGAGGGGCGGATCGTCTGGATCGACCTGGGCATGATGGGCCGCCTCACCGAGCGCGACCGCTCCCTCATGCGCCAGGCGGTGGCGGCCATGTCCGCCAAGAACATCGGCGAGATGACGGACGTGGTGCTGGCCCTGGGCGAGACCAAGGGCCACGTGAACCGCTCGCGCCTCTTTGCCGATATCGACGATCTCATCAGCCGCTACGGCTCCATGGACCTGGGCGGCATGAACCTGGGCAAGGTGCTTGAGGACGTCCTCGAGGCGGCCGCCAAGCACCAGATCGGCATGCCGTCGGGCCTTGCCATGCTCTCTCGCGGCATGGTGACTCTCGAAGGCGTGCTCGCGGATCTCAGCCCCGGCGTGAACGTGGTGGAGATCACCGCGGAGTACGTGAAAAAATCCATGTTCCGCCATGTGGATTGGGGCCAGGAGGCCGAGCGCGAGTTCTATACGCTGCTCACCAGCGCGCGGCGGGCGGGGGAGCTCCCCTCGCTCAGCGCGGATACCTTGCGCCTGCTCCTCAAGGGCCAGCTGCGCCGCAATTTCGATCTGGAGATCGGCGTGGATACGGAAAGCATCCTCGCGCGGCTCCTGGACAGGCTGGGCGCGAGCCTGGTCACGGCGGCCCTGATCATCGCGGGGAGCCTGCTCGTCCTCGGTCCCGCGCCCTGGACTTGCGCTTTCCCGTACGCGGCGGCGGGGCTGATCACGGCGGCGAAATACTGGAAGCGCCTGCGCAGGCGCGGGTAAACGAAAGGAAGAAACATCCATGTCCGAAACACGTCAGGAAGAGCTCAAGCGCGTCTGCGCCCTGGAACGGCACCCCGAGGGCGGCTGGTTCGCCAAGAACTACGCCGCTCCCTTCGAAAGCGGCGGCCGTCCTCTGGCGGGAAGCATCTATTTCCTCCTGGACGGGGAGGAGATCTCGCATTTCCACGAGATCGACTGCGATGAGATCTGGTACTACCACGAGGGCTGCGGCAT
>CACZOT010000420.1 GCA_902782795.1 uncultured Eubacteriales bacterium
GTCCAGGTCCAGGAGGGAGCGCGCGGCCTTGGCGCTGCGGGCGCCTTGCTCGCGGAGGGCGGAATCCACCATCGCCTCGAAGGCGCGCTCGTCGGCGGCGCGCAGATCGCGGTCGTAGCGCTCGCGGAGCTCGTCCAGAGCGCGGCGGGTCTCCTCGAGGCGGGCCCCGCCCGCGCGGGCGGCCTCGAGTTCTCCGGCCTGGGCGGCGAGGGCCTCGGCGGAGCGGCGCGCCTCCTCGCGGTAGGGGGCGATCTCGGCGTGCAGAGCGCCGAGCAGGCGGTTCAAGGTGGCGTTGTCCGCGCCGGGTGGCAGCAGGGTCTTGAGCTGTTCTCGCGTCATGGGAAAAACCTCCTTACGCCCGTTTAACGCCCGGGCGGGCGAATTCAGACTTCCTCCGGGGCCAGGCCGTACTTTTCGCGCAGGTAGATCTCCTTCACCCTCTCGCCGCCGAGGCCGGAGAGCACGTCCTGGCGCATGGAATCCAAGCGCACCTGGCGGCTGGTGATGAAGCTGTCGTCGAATTCCACGCAGACGGGCGCGTCCTCGCGGAAAGCGCCGCCCTGGAAGAGGTTGGCGAAGGAGAGCACCGCCCGGACGATCCCGGAGATGTAGGCGCGCGCCTCGTAGCGCTGGCGGTTGAGCTCCTGGAGCATGTCCTGCCGCTCGCCCACGTACTCCGTGGCCGTGACGACCCTCCCGCCCTCATCCAGGGAGTAGCGGCGCGAGCCGTAGCCGAACTGCTGGCCCAGAAGGGAGAGGAGCAGATCGATGGCCTCCCGGAAGGGGCCGACGCGGATGGCGGGCGTGATCTCGTGCACCAGGCTCTGCTCCTGGGGGAGGCGCTCGCCCAGGAGCACGAAGCGCCGCTTGAGCTGGGCGCTGGGCGGCAGGGGCATGCCGTCCTGGTCGAAGGAGCAGAGGGCCTCGTTGACCAGGGTGATCTTCTCCGCGCCGTCCAGATCACCCAGGAGAGCGGTGAAGGCGGCGTCCAATCCCTTGAGGATGGGGATGGCGCCGTGCAGCTTCGGGTAGCCGAAGCCCTGCATGCCGGGCAGGGGGTTCACCTGGGCCGTGCGCATCACGGCGAAGGGGCGCGTGCGGCCCAGCAGTATGCTGGCGCGGCGTTCGGGGATTTCCCGGCCCGCCTCGTCGAAGGCGAAGGTCTCATAGCGGTAGAGGGAGGTCTCCGGGTCGATGGTGGCGAGGACGAGGGTGGTCACGCGGCGCGTGCCCTCGAGCGCTTCGCCCGCGAAGCCCGCTTCGATCACGTCGCCGTTTTCGACCGTGAGGGGGATGAACCCCAGGGCGTCCACGTAATTGAGGGCGATGCGCCCGCCGCGCAGGCGGCCGTCGGAGTAGAGATCCGCCTGGTCCAGGCGCACGTAACAGGCGGCAGTACCCTCCGCGGAGACCAGTTCCAGCTGGCGGCGGAATTCCACGTCGAAGCGGCTCGCGGCGAGCACGGAGCGCACGAATTCGCGCTGGTCCTCGTCGCCGCCGCCCGCGTCCACGGAGACCACCTCGCAGAGGTTGGCGTCGTCCGCGGCGGCGCGTCGGCCGAAGCCCATGCGCTCCAGCTCGTAGCGCTCGCCGCCCAGAGTGACGCGGCGGTGGGCGTCCGTGGGCTGGGCGCGGTACCAGTCGTCGCAGGCGGAGATGATGGAATAGGCGTTGTCGTTGAGCTGCCAGCCGCGGCTGGCCAGCAGGGACCGGATGGCGTTGTGCATGGATGGGATCAGTCCTTTCGGGATGGGATGGGCAGAGGGGAACAGATGGATGGGAGGGGATACGGGGTCCGCCCGCGCTTGGAGGGGATGCGGTGGGAGCGAAGGCCGGAGCCCGCGAGACCGAAGGGCCGGGCAGAGACGCGAACGGCCGGAATCAGGCCGGAGGGTGAAGGGAAGTCAGGGGGCGGAGGGGCTCAGGCCTGGCGGTCGATGTAGGGCGCGAAGGTGGTCCAGGCGTAGCAGAAGGCGTCCCAGGCGTCGTTGATGTTGCCCTCGTTGCGGTCCTCGGGCTGGTCGGGGCGGCGCTCGTCCCAGCGGAGGGAGGAGAGGGCGCGGATGAGATCGCCGCATCCGGGCGCGATGCGCATCCGCCCGCAGCAGAGGAGGCGGTCCACCGTCAGGGGCCGCTGGCTCACGCCCGGGGTCTTGGCGCAAGGGCCGATCTTGCGCCAGTTGAAGCCGCCGCGAGAGGAGCGGGCCGCGGAGACGAGCGTGTTGATGAGGGTGGGACTGGCGCTGTCGCAAAAGACATGGTCCACACGGCCCCAGCGCGCTAGCACCTTCCCCGCGAAAGCGACGAACGCCTGGGCGATGGCGGCCGCGTCGATGGCCGCGCGCACGGGCAGGGCGGCCTCGTCCAGGACGACGAGGGACCGGTAGCCCTCGCGAAACCCCACGGCGGTGAAGTGGGTCTGGGAAAGGTGGCCGCCGAAATCCACACCGATGGTGACGCGGAGGAACGGGCTCGCAAAGTCCTCCGGCGCGGCGAGGAAACGGCGCGGATCCTCGGCGAAGTAGGGGAAGACCAGCCCTTTCGCGGTGACCCAGCGCCCCAGGACGTGCCGCTCGTAGAAGACGCCCTTGTGTTCGCGCTTGAGGGCCTCGCGCACGCCCTCGGGGAGGAAGGGGTTGTCGTCCAGGGTATAGCGCTGGGCGAAGATGTCCGCGTCGCTGTCCAGGAAGCGCTTGAGCCAATGGTCCGGCCCTTCGGGGTTGCAGGTACCGTCGAAACAGGACCAAGGCTTGTCCAGGCGGCTCTTGAGCATTTCGAACACGTCCTCGGACCAGGTGGCGACCTCGTCTCCGTAGCAATACTTGATCGAGGCGCCGCGCAGGCGGTCCACCTGGCCGCGGCTGTCCGCGCCGAGACAGTAGACGGTCTCGCCGAAGAGGCGCATGGTGCCGTCGGTGCGCATCTCTGGGACGAGCGCCTCGCCGTAGAGCTCCCGCATGGGCTGGAGCACGTTGCGCCGCAGGGTGCCGCGCGTGTTGCCCATCAGCACCACCAGGCCGCTCTTGCCCGCCCGCTCGCGGATGCGCCGGGGGATGAGGTAGTAGTCGAGATAGGTCTTGCCGGAACGGACCGCACCGTACTTGAAGTTCCAGCGGTGGTACGGCGCGTCCCAATATTCCCGCTGCTTGGGACTGAATTGCATGAATACGGACCTCCATGGGAAAAGAGAGAAGGGAAGGGTTCAGGCCTCGGGCTCCTGCGAAAGGCGGGCGAGCAAGGCGTCCATCTTCTCCAGGGACGCCTGCTCGGCCGGGTCGCCCTGGGAAGCCCAGAGCTCCGGACGGCGGTTGGCGAGCCAGAAGCGGATGGCGGTGACGTTCGGAGCGACGACGGCCTCCTCGGTCTGGGGCTCGATGGTCTCGTACTCGGCGCACTTCTTCGCGCCGTCGTATTCGACATGCTTGCACTTGACCAGCTTGACCGTGCGCTCCACGTAGCCCGTGGCCAGGAGATAGAGCGCGTCCTCGACGGCGGCGCTGCGCGCATCGACGTCTGCGGCGGGGATGGGGACGCGCGGGAGAAGGGAAGGGCTTTCGTTCATGGGATGACCTCGGATCGGATAGAGGATGGGAAAGAACAAGTGATCGGGAAGGAAACCGGAAGGGATTGAACGCGTTTCCTTTAGGACACACATAGGATACCACAGGAATTTCCTTTTGTCAACACATTTGGAAAACTTTTTTTGAAAAAAGTTGCGCGCACGAAACTTCTGTGCTATACTATGCCCGAAACACCAGGAAAAAAGGAGGCAACGGGCCATGGGCATCGGCGCGATCATCGCCGCGCGGCGGCGGGAGATGGGCCTGACGCTGGAGGAGATCGCCCAGCATGTGGGGGTCTCGCGCAGCACGGTCATGAAATGGGAGAAAGGGCACATCAAGGAGATGCGCCGGGACAAGCTGATGAAGCTGGCGGAGAAGCTGGCCCTGGATCCGGCCGCCCTGGTGGAGGAGGAAGCGCACGCTGAACCGCGCCTGCCGGGCGAGAGCTACCGGGTGGATTCGCTCTCGCGGGTGCCGATCGTGGGGAGCGTGAAGGCGGGCTACAACGGCCTGGCGTTCGAGGATATCGAGGGCTACGAGACCATGGCGGATCTGAAGAA
>CACZOT010000421.1 GCA_902782795.1 uncultured Eubacteriales bacterium
ACCCCGGAGCCCGTCGTGTCCACTGAGCCCACGGCCGTCCCGGAGCCTGTCGCGACCCCGGAAGCGGCCGCCGCTCCGGAACCGACGGCGGCCCCGCGGCCGGATACGCCCCAGGAGCCGCACGCCCCTGAAGAAACCGGGAAACCGGCCGGGCCGGTCTTCGTCGGGGAGCCGGTCCGCACCCCGGGGCCGGACGTCCCCGCCCCGACGCCCAATTTCTCGCTTCCCGGAACACCGGAAGCCACGCCTGCCCCCGGCGTGCGCTTTACCGGCGAAGCGTTCGACCGCTACGGCGACGGCAGCCTCTTCGCGCGCCTCCCTATGGACGATTTCTCCGGCGGCACGCCTCTGCTCGCGGAGGGCTTCTCGGAGGACAAGTTCACCTACAGCGACCCCTCCATCACCGTGAAGGTCTACCAGGAGAAGGTCGATTACACCATCTACACGGTGGCGGATATCACCATCGCCGACCCCTGCCAGCTGCGCACGGCCATCGCCGGCACGCCCACCTCGGCGGCGCGTTCCCGCATGACCAAGCTGGCCGAGCGGGTGAACGCCGTGGTCGCCATCGACGGCGATTATTACGCCGATCGGAAAGGCGCCTTCGCGGTGCGCCAGGGCACGCTCCTCTCCCACAGCATCAACAGCGACCTGGACCTGCTCGTCATCGATTACAACGGGGACTTCCACGGCGTGCTCGCCTCGGAAAAAAAGGACCTGCTCGATACCTACAAGGGCCAGATCTACCAGTGCCTGTGCTTCGGGCCGGTGATCATCCGCGACGGCGAAAAGATCGATTACAACCCCCGCTATGCCTTCGGCTGCAATTACCTCAACCCGCGCGCGGGCATCGGGCAGATCGGCGAGAGGCACTATCTGTTCGTGGTCGCTTCCGGCCGCACGCAGAGGAGCCTTTCCATCACCGTCGCCACCCTGCGGGATTATATGTACGAAAAGGGCTGCTTCCAGGCCTATAACGTGGACGGCGGCGCGTCCGCCGAGCTGGTCTACGCGGGAAAGATCGCCAGCCCCCTCACGGACAGCGGCGAACGAGGCCTATATGATATCATCTACTTCGCGTCCACCGCGGGAGGGGAGGGAGAAGAATGAACGGCAATATCCTCTGGCAGGCCGGTCCCTTCACGCTGACGCGCTTCGCCCTCCTGATCGGCTTCGGCGCGCTCCTCTGGTGGCTGACAGCGCTCTGGATGCGCGCGGCCCGCTGCCGAAAGAGCCTGAGCGGCGGCCAGGTCTCCTTTGCCGCCCTGTGGATGCTCGTGCTCGGCGCGGTCTGTTCCCGCGCGGTGTACTGCCTGGCCAATTTTGACCGCTATCTCTTCAACGGAGACGGCGGCGCGCAGATTTTGCGCCTCTGGGAAGGCGGGGCGTCCCTGTGCGGAGCGCTGCTCGGCGCGACGCTGGGGCTCGCGATCGCCGCGTCCCTTTCCGGCGCGCGGACGGGACGCCTCGCCAACTGCTTCGCGTCCGGCTGGGGTCTGTTCGCCCTCTGCGCCTCCCTCGCTTTGCGCCAGACCGGCGAGGGCTGGGGCAAGCTCGTGGAGATGGAGCGGCTCGCCGGATGGCCTGTCGTCCTGCGAGACCGCTTCGGAGATCTCCGCTTCGCCGTCTACCGTCTGGACGCCGCGCTCGGGGCGACCGTGTTCCTGACCACTCTCGCGCGCATGTGCATCGGGAAAAGGCCGAGGGCCTGGCATGGCTGGACCTGGGCGATCGGGCTCTGGGCGGCGGGGCGGATCGTCACCGCCAGCATGCGCGAGGGAGATCTTCTGCGCATCGAGTATTTCCGCATCGAGCAGCTCGGGGCCATGGCGGCGCTGATCGCCATTCTCGTCGGCCGCCTCGCTGCGGGAACGGGCGGAAAACGGTTTTGGTGGACCGCGCTGTTCCTCGCGGGAGCCGGACTCGCCACGGCCATGGAGTTTGCCGTGGACCGCGAAGGCGGCTTGGAGTGGAAGTACTGCGCGATGTTCGCGGGGGCGGTCGTGTGCCTGATCGCCGCGCTGGCGCCGAGACCTGCACATCGACGGGAATGACGAATGAGCATGCCGGCCGGCGGTATCCTTCGGATGCCGACGGCTCATTTTTGGCAGGGGTGGTACCCCTGCACCCCATGCGGCGGAGTTGCGGGCCCGCTTGACTTGGTGATTGCCAAACGGGTTACGGGCTGTGCCCGCCCGCGCCTTTGGCGCGCGGGCGGGCACAGCCGCGGCGCGACCGCTCGGGACGGCCCTTCGGGCCACCCCTCGCGACCGCGCCGCATGTACATTTCAAGGACGCAGTTGAGCTCTGTGCGCGTTGCAGCCTTGGCTTTGCTGCCGCGGATGAATTCCAAGGGAATGGTCTCGCGGGCCACACACCTATTTTTCTGTTGTGTAGCGCCGCTCAGAGGGGGAGCGCGAGGGGGAGGCGGAGCCTCCCCCTCGCCAGGGCGGCTGTCTGTGCGTTCGGCCAAAGGCCGAACGCACAGACAGCGCAAGCAAAAATTCCTTCTCTCCCCTTTACGAACGCCGCCGGATGCGCTATAATGCCCATACAGGCAAGGAAGGAAAGAGTAGCGCGCGCAAGCGTCTTCCAGAGAGCCGGGCAAGGTGCGAGCCGGCGGCGGGAACGCGTGTGAACATGGCTCCGGAGCTTCCGGCGCGAGCAACTGCGAGCGTCGGGCGGGGTGTCCCGTTACAGGCAGGGCCGGTCGCAGGCCGGTCGAGGCCGCCGCAAGGCGGCGAAGCAGGGTGGTACCGCGGGCGCAAGCCCGTCCCTCGCGCAGCGCGTGCGCGGGGCTTTTCTTTTGTTGGGAAGACGCACTGAGGGGGAGCGCGAGGGGGCTTGCCCCCTCGCCAGGGCGGCGGCCGTGAGGCCGCGCAAAGCCCCTGTCACAAAAACAACGCCGTCCAGGCGAAGCAGGGAGAGGAGACAAACCCATGGCAGAGAAGAAGACCTTCTACATCACCACGCCGATCTACTACCCCAGCGGCAACATGACCATCGGCCATACCTACACCACCGTCGCGGCCGACACCATGACCCGCTTCAAGAAGATGACCGGCTACGACACCTACTTCCTCACCGGCACCGACGAGCACGGCCAGAAGATCCAGCGCAAGGC
>CACZOT010000422.1 GCA_902782795.1 uncultured Eubacteriales bacterium
GCAAATAAAATTCGCGGAAAGATTGGAAAATCCTTCCTGCTGTCGAAAATTTACGCATATACATTCTGCATATGTAAAATTATGAGGAAATCTGACGAATTTTGTGCATACCTGCCGAAAAATATGCTGCATATGCAGCCGGTGCATATACAGACCGAAGAAAAAACTCCGGCCGCGGGGGCCGGAGCATTTTAGAGAATATGCGCTATCTGCGCGCAGACCCACAGCGCGCCGCCGTCCGGTTGGCGCTTGGTCCGCAGAAGAACGGCGGCGCGGGAGTGGACCGCCGCCATATAGCGCTCCGCCTCGCCGGGCGCAGGCGCTTCCAGGAGCTTGAGCCCGCGCGCGAGCAGGAGAAGGTCCTCCCCGGTGAAAGAGCCTCCGCGGAACTGTTCCATCGAGCGGTCCGGGCAGGGCGGCAGGAGCGCGGAGAGCCGCCGGGAGCCCTCTTCGCTGGGCGTAAGGCGGTAGACGCCGTCCTCCTCGCGGGCGTCGAGCAGGAGCGCGGGCGCGGAGAGCGGCCCGCGGGCAATGTACAGCGCCGACCCCCGGTCCCTTCGCACCCAGGAAAAGCGCGCCTCGGCCTCGCGCCGGAAGATCGCGGCCGCGTCAGCCATGCTGGGCCCGCTTCCAGACGCCCGGGAGCGCCGCGAGCAGCTCCCGCGCGGTCATGCCCACTTCACCGAATTCCGCAGCGGCGGCCTCTCCGGCCAGACCGTGCGCCTCGCTGGCGGCGAGCGCGGCCCGCTCCGGGGAGAACCCGCGCGCGAGCAGCGCGCCCACGATGCCGGTGAGCACGTCTCCGCTCCCGCCGCGCGCCATGCCCGGCGTGCCGGAAACGCTCATGGCCAAGCCGCCCGGTCCGGCGACGAGGGTCGCCGCGCCTTTGTACAGCGCGGTGCAGCCCAATTCCGCCAGGGAGCGGACGTTGGCGATGGGATCCGCCGAGAGCAGCACCAGCCGCGCTGCCTCGCCGGGGTGCGGCGTGACGACGCAGTTGGCGTGCAGGAGGGATTTAAGCGCCGGGTCCGCGGCGAGGAGATTCAGGGCGTCCGCGTCCAGGACGCAGGGCAGGCCGCTCTCCAGGACCGCGCGGACGATCTCGGGATCGCAGCGGCGCGAGAGCCCGGGTCCGACGGCCAGCGCGATCTTCCCGCGCAGGGCCTCCCGGAGAACGGGAACGCCCCCGGCGGCGATGGCACCGTCCTCCTCGGGAAGAGGCAGGCACATTGCGCAGGGCTCGAGGGTCTGGACGACGGGCACGACGCTTTCCGGACAGGCGACCGTCACCAGCCCCGCGCCGGAGCGCAGGGCCGCCCCGGCGCACAGGCAGGCCGCGCCAGTCATGCCCAGGGATCCGGCGACGATCAGCAGATGGCCGTAATCGCCCTTGTGGGTGTTGCGGCGGCGCTTTGGCGCGCGCAGGAGGCCCTCGTCGGCGAGGCGCATGGCGTCCGTCGGCGCGTACTTCTCCGGGATGCCGATGGACGCGACGACGAGCTCGCCGCAGGCGTCCATTCCTTCGCCGAGGAAATGACCGGGCTTGGGCCACTGGAAGGTCACGGTCGCGTCCGCGAGGACGTACGCTCCGGGCGCGTTCCCCGTGGACGCGGCGAGGCCGGAGGGAATATCGCAGGCGACGACGAGCGCGCCGCGCGCGCGGTCGAAGGCCATGCGCGCGATGATCCCCGGTACGTCGCCCTCCGGGGCGCGGCTCAGGCCGATGCCGAAGAGGGCGTCGACCCAGGCGTCCGGACGGGGCATGGAGGCCAGGCTGCCGGGAGGGGAGAACCAGACGCCCCGCGTGGTCAGTGCCTGCTCGCGCATGCTGGCCGCGTCCGCGGTGAGAGGGCCGGAACCCGCCTCGACGACGACGGCGCGGCCTCCCTTTTGCGCGAAGAAGCGGGCCGCGGCGTATCCGTCGCCGCCGTTCCCGCCGCGGCCGCAGGCGAAGGCGCACACGCGCCCCTCCGCGCCGCCGAGCCGCGCGACGACCTCATCCGTGAGGGCGCGCGCCGCCCGCTCCATCAGCATGGGGGAGGGGACGCCCTCCTCGCGCATATAGCTGCGCTCCGCTTCGCGCATCTGGGCGGGGGTCAGGATGATCTTCATGCCTCTTCCTCCTCGTCGGTCAGGATGGCCACGGCGGCGGCCATGCCAGCGCTGTGGGTGATGGACAGATGGATCCGCCCGCCTCCGATGGCCCGGCGGCGCTCCTCGGCGCCGTTGGACAGCGCGACGCGCGGCGCGCCGGCGTCTGTCCAGGTGACGTGGATATCCCACGGCCCGAAGCCGGAAAAGCCCGTGCCCAGGGCCTTGGCGACGGCCTCCTTCGCGGCGAAGACGCCGGCGGCGGTCTCGGCTCCGCGCAGGGCGATGCGCTCGCGCTCAGCGTCGGTGAAGACCCGCTCGAGAAAGCGCGGCCTGCCGACGGCCTGCTCGATATGCGGAACGTCCGCCAGATCCAGCCCCACTCCCAGGATCATGCACGCCGCCTCCGTTTCCTCAAATGTAGCCCATCATGCCGCGCACGGAGACCTCGCCCCAGCGCAGCTTCAGCGCTTCGCCCGAATCCAGCCGCAGAAGGAGCGCACCGTCCCCGCACAGTTCCTCGGCGAGGCCCTCGATCGCCGCGCCGTCCCGCTCCGCGCGCACGCGCCGCCCCAGGGTGAGCATGCGGCGGGCGCATTCCCCGCGCAAGGGGGCGAAGCCCTCGCGGTCCTGAACGTCGCGCCAGCGCAGCCAGGCGGCCTGGAGTTCCTTGGCGATCGCGCCGCGCTCCGGCCGGGGAGCCCCCTCGGGAAGGGCCGTCTCCAGCGAGCCCGCCCAGGGGAGCCCAGGAAAATCGCGCCCGAAGACGTTGATCCCGATGCCCGCCACCGCCCAATCGACCGTGCCGTCGGGCTTGAGGCCCGTCTCCGCGAGGATGCCGCAGACTTTGCGCCCCTCGAGGACGAGGTCGTTGGGCCACTTGATCCCTGGCGCGAGGCCGGTGGCGGCGCGAATGGCGTCAGCGGCGGCGAGCGCGGCCAGGAAGGAGATCTCCTGCGAGCGCGCGGCGGGGAGGTCCTTGGGCCGGGCAATCAGGGAGACGTAGATGCCCCGCCCGCTCTCGGAGAGCCAGGAGCGGTCCAGCCGGCCGCGCCCGGCGGTCTGACGGTCGGAAAAGACGCACGTCCCCTCCGGCGCGCCCCGGCGGGCGAGCTCCTTGGCGCGGATATTGGTGGAATCGATCACGTCGTGGTATTCCCCGCCGGGCAGGGCGCGCGCGGCGGCGGCGTAGCGTTCGGTCTCGGTCATGGACGGGCTCCTTCAAACAGACGTTGCACCGATATTGTACGCCCGCCGGGGGCGTTTTTCAAGTGCCCAGGCCCTTCCCATCCCGGCGCGGGAGTGTTATAATATGCGGGTAAGCGGTCTTTTCACGAGCACGAAAAAGCGAGGAGTGCATAGGATGGATATCACCAAGCGCATCGCCGCGATCGGCATCATCCCCGTGGTCAAGATCAACGAGGCCGAAAAGGCCGCGCCTCTGTGCCGGGCGCTGCTGGCCGGCGGCCTGCCCCTGGCGGAGATCACCTTCCGCACGGACGCCGCCGAGGAGGCCATCCGCATCGCCGCGAGGGAGGTCCCCGAGGTGCTGGTCGGCGCGGGCACGGTCACGAACACGGACCAGGCGGATCGCGCCATGGCCGCGGGCGCGAAGTTCATCGTCACGCCCGGGTTCAACCCCGCCGTCGTGCGCCATTGCCTGGAGAAGGGCTACCCGATCTTCCCCGGCTGTCCGACCACGAGCGATATCGAGCTGGCCCGGGAGATGGGCCTGCGCGTCGTGAAGTTCTTCCCGGCGGAGGCCATGGGCGGCGTGAAGACCATCCAGGCCGTGAGCGCACCCTACCCGGAGATGCGCTTCATCCCCACGGGCGGCGTGAGCGAGAAGAACCTCGGCCAGTACACGGCGAACAAGAAGGTCGCCGCGGTGGGCGGCAGCTGGATGGTGCCCGCCGACGCCCTGGAGCAGGGCGATTTCGCCGCCATCGAGGCCCTGACGCGCGGCGCGGTGCGGGCCATGCACGGCTTTTGCATCCACCACGTGGCGTTCAACTGCGGCTCGGCCGAAAAGGCGGAGGAGACCGCCAAGGCGTTCGAGCGCCTCTTCGGCTGGCCCTATATCGCGGGCGGCGGAGCGGACCACGCGGGCCGCTTCATCGAGACGATGAAGGGCGAAGCCCGCGGCGCGACCGGCCACATCGCCGTGGGGGTAAACGACCTGGGCCGCGCGAGAGCGTATCTCGAGGCCATGGGCGTGCCCTTCGCCGAGGGTGGGAGCGCCTCCGTCGCCTGGCTGGAGGAAGAGGTCTTCGGCTTCGCGCTGCAGCTCATCGAGAACGAGAAATAACCGGGTTCCATTTCATAAACGAAGGAGAATAGGGAATATGAAACGCATCGGCGTACTGACCTCCGGCGGAGACGCCCCGGGCATGAACGCGGCCATCCGCGCCGTGGTGCGCACGGCCGTGGCCAACGGCATGTCCGTGGTCGGCTTCAAACGCGGCTACAACGGCGTGCTCATGATGAGCGAAAACAGCCGGGACGATTACGAGATCCTCACCAAGCGCAGCGTTTCCAACACCATCCACCGCGGCGGCACCTTCCTGATGACCGCCCGCTGCAAGGAGTTCCACCTGCCCGAGGTGCAGGAGAAGGCCATCGCCAACATGCGAGGCCTGGGCATCGAGGGTCTGGTCGCCATCAGCGGCGACGGCACCTTCCACGGCGCCGACGCCCTCAACAGCCGCGGCTTCCCGGTGGTGGGCGTGCCGGGCACCATCGATAACGATCTGCCCTATACCGATTATACCATCGGCTTCGACACCGCCGTGAACACCGCGCTCGAGTGCGTGGACAAGATCCGCGAGACCAGCGATTCCCACGAGCGCGGATCTCTCATCACCGTCATGGGGCGCGATTGCGGCGATATCGCCATCAATACCGCTCTGGCCTGCGGCGCGGAGATCGTCCTCATCCCCGAGAGGGAATGGAGCATCGAGGAGACCGCCGGGCGCATCAGGTGGGCCGCGATGGAAGGCAAGCGCTCCACCATCATCATCATGGCCGAGGGCGCGATGCGTTCCCTCAAGAGCGATCTGCACGCCCTGGCCCAAAAGTATCCGGAACTGGGCGTCACCGGCGACGCGCCGCTTTCCTCCTCGAAGCTGGCGGCGCTCCTGGAGAAGATGTCCGGGCATGAGATCCGCTCCACGGTCCTGGGCTACATCCAGCGCGGCGGCAACCCCTCCGCGTCGGACCGCCTGCTCGGCTCGCGCCTGGGCTCCCACGCCGTGCAGCTCCTGCGCGACAACCAGTCCGGCCTCGCGGTCGGCGTGCGGGACAACCACCTGGTCGAGGTGCCCTTCGCCGAGACCTTCGGCTCGCATCGCCCGGTGAACGATTCCCTCCTGCACCTGCTCGACACCCTCTCCACCTTCTCCAGCTGACCCATGGCGGAGAGGCTCGTCGTTTCCATCGACGGCACCGGCTCCTCGCTGCAGGGCGTGGGGCGGCTTCCGGACGGCCGCGCCGTGTTCGTGGAAGGCGCCATCCCCGGGGAGACCGTCGAGATCAGCATCACAAAAGAAGCCGGGCGATACGCCGTCGCCCGGCTCTGTTCCGTTTTGGAGCCCTCCCCGGAGCGCGCCGTCCCGTTCTGCCCCCATTATGGCGAATGCGGCGGCTGCGCGGCGCAGCATATGCGCTATGAGGAGACGCTGCGGCAAAAGACCCGTGTGGTCTCCGACGCCCTGCGGCGCATCGGCGGCCTGGAGGACGTCTCCGTCCGGGATTGCCTGGGCATGGAGGAACCGCGCGCCTATCGCAACAAGGTTGAGTACGCTGTGGACCGCTCCGGCAACCTGGGCTTTTCCCGCACCGGCAGCCACGAGATCGTCCCCGCGGTCGATTGCCCGCTCGCCGAGCGCCTGATCCCCGAGACCGCGCGCGCCGTGCAGGATTGGATCAGCGGCCGCCCCGGCGGTCTGCGCTGGGTCGTCCTGCGCCAGACCGCCGCGGGAGAGGTCATGTGCGTCCTTTCCTACGAGGGCGCCCCGCCGCGCCGCTTCGACGGCCTGCGCGAGAGGCTGCCCGCGTCCGTGAAAAGCGTGCACGCATGCCGTCTCCGGCCGCGTCCCGCGCACGCCCTCGACGGCGAAACGCGTCCGGTGTTCGGCAGGGAGACCCTCGTCGAGACCCTCGCGGGCATGCGCTTTTCCCTGGCTCCGCAAGCGTTTTTCCAGGTGAACCGCTCCCAGTGCGAGCGGATGATCGCCCTAGCCGCCGCGTCCCTTTCCGAGGCCGAGCCGGGCCTTGTCGCGGACGTCTACTGCGGCGTGGGCACGTTCAGCCTCGCCCTGGCGCGGCAGGACGCCGGGCGGCGCGTCCTCGGGTTCGAGATCGTCCCGCAGGCGGTCGCCAACGCCCGCGCCAACGCCGAATATAACGGCCTCGCCGGGCAGACGGCCTTCTTCGCGGGCGACGCGGCCGTGACCCTCCCGCGGGAGATCGGCGGACGGCGCCTTTCCGCGGCCCTCGTGGACCCGCCGCGCAAGGGCGTCGCGCCCGAGGCGCTCCAGGCCCTGATGCGGGCCAGCCCGGAGAGGATCGTGTACGTCTCCTGCGATCCCGCCACGCTCGCCCGGGATTGCCGCGTCCTCAGCGCGGAGTACGCAGTCGCCTTCGCCCAGCCCGTGGATATGTTCCCCTGGGCCGGACATGTGGAGACGGTAGTATTGATGCCAAGAGGTGAGACAAAATGAAGTTTGAACTAAATGAATGGAAGAAACAGTTGACTGACGAAGAGATACTAGCTGATATACAGGAAACTGCCAAAA
>CACZOT010000423.1 GCA_902782795.1 uncultured Eubacteriales bacterium
GCTCTTTGCGCGTGGCGCGCTTCGCGAAGAAAACGGTTGCGCTGTTGGCCTTTCGGCGTGTACAATGGAGACGGCGTCATTTCACAAGAGAAACGGAGGCATTCGCGTGCAGATCCGCAATCCCATCATTCCCGGCTTTAACCCCGATCCCTCCGCCATCCGGGTGGGCGAGGATTTCTACCTGGCTACCTCGTCCTTCTCCTATTTCCCGGGCATACCGATCTACCACAGCCGCGATCTGGCCCACTGGGAGCCCATCGGCTACGCCTTCTCCGACCCCGCCGAGCTGGAGGTGGAACCTACGGGCATCTCCCTGGGCCTGTTCGCGCCGACCCTGCGCTACCATGAGGGCGTGTACTGGGTCATCGTGACGAATATGAGCGCGGGCATGACCTACGTCGTCACCGCGACGGATCCGCGCGGCCCCTGGTCCGCGCCGCACAAGCTGCCCATGACCTTCGACCCGGACCTGTTCTGGGATGACGACGGCCGCTGCTACGTGGCCGGGAGCATGCTCCTCGGCTTCCCGCAGCCCAAGCCATACTTCGGCCCGCGCATCGGCGTGTACGAGCTGGACACCGAAAAATGGGAATACACCGGCGAGATGACCGGCCTGTGGACCGGCGCGCTGTTCGATTCCATCAGCCCGGAAGCCCCGCACATCTACAAAAAGGACGGCTGGTATTACCTGCTCATCTCCGAGGGCGGCACAGAGCACTTCCACGCGGTCACCATCGCCCGCAGCCGCTCTCTGCTCGGCCCCTACGAGGGCTACGACGGCAACCCCATTCTCACGCACCGCCACCTGCCCCAGGGCTATCCCATCTGCGCCACGGGCCACGCGGACCGGATCGACACGCCCAGCGGAGAATGGTACATGGTGTTCCTCGCCAGCCGCACCTACGGCGGCTACCACAAGAACATGGGCCGCGAGACTTTCATCGCGCCGGTCATCTGGGAAAACGGCTGGCCGGTGGTCTCGCCGGAGACGGGCCGCTGCGAGAATACCTACCCCATGCCCAAGGGTCTGGCGCCCTGCCCCTTCATGCCGCCCCTCAAGCGCGACGATTTCACGGGCGACGCGCTCGCCCTCCAGTGGAACACGCTGGGGAGCCCCACGAACGGCGTCTTCCGTCTGGCCGACAGCCGCCTGTATCTGCGCGCCGCGGCCGAACCCATCCGCCCGGAGAAGCCCGCGCAGGCGCGGTTCCGTCCGGGACAGCACGAGCCCGTTGAGCCGCGCGCCATGGCCTTCGTCGGACGCCGCCAGCAGCACATGGATTTCAGCGCCGCGGTGCGCATGACGTTCTCCCCCCGCGACGGCGAGACGGCGGGCCTTGCCATCCTGCAGAACAACAACGCGAACCTGCGCATCGAGATGGCCCTTGAGGGCGGCAGGCGGGTCCTGCGCGTTATGCGCTACATGGTGGATACCCACGCCGAGCTGGGGCATCACGGCGCGACGATCACCGCCGAAGAGACCTGCCTCGCCTCCCTGCCCTGGGACGCGGACAGCGCCGTCCTGCGAATCTGGACCAACGGGCAGGAGCACCACTTCTGCGCGGGCGCGGACGAAAACTCCCTGCGGCCGCTGTGCGAAAGCGTGCACGGGGGCTTCCTCGGCAGTGAGACCTGCGGCGGGTTCGTGGGCGCCTTTATCGGCATGTTCTGCTCCGGCAACGGCCGGGAAAGCGAGAACGAGGCCGCGTTCGACTGGTTTGAGTACAGCGGCGAATGACCCATCGCGCGGGGGGCGGGTCAATCCGCCTCGATGAGCCGGGCTTCTGCGAAGGCCCGCACGAGGGCCTCCCGCGCAAGGCTGGTCCTCAGATAGCGCTTATCGTCGACGGGCAGGAGCGCGCCTTTCCCATCCTCCGCGAGCGGGAAGGCCGCCCTGCCCGTTTCATCTGTGAGGACGGCGTCCTTCGCCGCGATGGGCAGGCGCAGCTTCCCCGCGCCGCGCTCATGCCAATACACGGCCCAGGTCGCGCCGCCTCGCTCGAACAGATACACGGAAACGCCCTCCGGCGCCGCGGCGCGCTCGCAGGGGACCAGCTCCCAGCCCCCGTCCGCTCCCTTCAGAAGGGTATGCTCCCGGTCGAGCCGACGCAGCTCGGCCTTTTTTTCATCCGTGAGCCAGCCGCTGGCGCGGACTTCTTCCCAGCGCCGCATTACCTCCAGGATATCCCCGACGCGCGGATGCCTGCGAAAGCGCTCCAGATCCGCCTGGATGGACGCCGGACAATCCCAGGCGGCGGCTCGGCTGGCGCCGTATTCGTATTGATCGGCCTGGGTGCCGGAGCTGCTTGCGTCCGGCGCCCAAAAGCCCCACCAGCCGAAATCCAGCCGGGTGAAATCCTGGCGCATCCGGGGCGCTTCCTCCGCGGGGAATCGGGCGATCATCTCCTTGAAGACGGCGGGCGGAAAGACATCGAAGGCGTTGCCTCCGGCCTGGAAATGCCAGCTGAAATGCGCCCTGGCCGCGCCTTCCGTGAAGAGAGGCTTTTGCGCGAGGCGCCGGTACACGCGGTACTGCGCCATCGGCACATGGAAGCCGCAGGGGGCGTTCGTGCCCTCCGAACCGTCCATGTAGCAAAAGCGGAAGCCCGCGTCGTAGATCCCGGCGATCTTTTCAGCGATCTCGTCCTGCAGGCTGGAATCCTGGTCGATATAGCAGCTGGTCGCGCCGTATTCGGAGATATCCAGGACCGAGCCGACCTGCCCCGCGCTGTGCGGCTCCATCTCGGTCGCCAGCGCGCCGCGGCGGATGCCCGTGAAGCGGAAAGGCCGCTCGCGGGTGTAGGCCTCGTAGGAGATCAGCTCGCCGCCGAACTGGAGGACGCGGCACTTCGGGTGCATGGGGCTGCCGGCCGGGTCTTCCTCGACGCAGAGCTCCTCCGCGCCGTCCTCCAGGGCCCGGGCCAGGGTGAAGCGCCGCTTCTTCCCCAGGCGATGGTCGGCGTGGGGCGTGACGTAGCGGCTGCCCAGGCCGATATGCGTGTGCAGGAAATGGAGCCCCGGCGTGATGCCCGCCTCCCGCAAACGCGCAAGGACTTTCTCGACGTCCGCGCGGCCGTTCGGGTAGCGGTCGTTGTAATCGTAATCTCCGCAGAGCCAGTAGCCGCGCTCCTCGCGGAAAAAGGCCTTGTAATAGACGAGCATAAGGCGGAAGCCGCCTTGCCTGGCGCGGGCGATGTGCTCCTCCACGTTGTCGGGGGAGAGATCGCTCGTCCAGTACACGGATGCGTTGAGGAGCGGGTCCCGCCGGCTGGCGACGCCCGCGGGAAGATCATAGTCCCTCTCGAAGGCCTCCACGGCGGGCAGGAACTCCTCGGGAGGGCAGGCGATGATCGCCGCCTCGCAGCCCTCCAGCCGGATCCCCGCCACCGCGTCCGCGCTGAGGAGACGGCAGCGGGCGCGTTTCTCCTGGTCGACGCGGGCGTGGGGCGATGCCGCCAGCACGCACAGGGCGGCCCGTTCGTCCCAGACGACGCTCAGCCATTCCCCGAACCGCTCCCGCTTTTTGGCGGGGAGTGCGCACAGGCGTAGTTCGGCCACGGGCGGGGTGTCCATGCACAGGCCGTCGTAATCCTCCCGTTCCACCTCGAACCCCTCCAGGCGCAGGGCGATGTATTCCCTCGCCTCCCTTACGGCGATCACCGCCTTGACGGGCACGGTCTCGAAGGAGACGCGCAGCAGATTCCCCTCGCGGCGCAGGCGCGTTCCCTGGCAGGTGAGGCGACGGTTGGGGTGGGCCAGCTTCACCTCGTTGTTGAAGGGCCGCTCCTGCGTGACGGAAAAGAGCGCCGTCTCCTCCCCCGGCTCGACGCACTCCTCGCCGGTCTTGTTGAGGCGCAGGCTCCGGACGATACAGTCCTCGCCCACCGTCAGGGTAAAGGATTCGTTTTTCAGGATGATCTCCGCCATGGGGTTCCCCTCCCGCGTGCTCATTCTCCCGCGCCGCCGCGCGGCTTTTCGGTTCTATTGTACCGCTGCCCGGCCCGCTGTCAAGCGGGCAAAGCCGCGCAAAAAGGCGCGCTCCCGAAAATGAAGCGCGCCATATTTTCCGCTTTTTCCGTTCCTCCGGGCGGCTCAGCGCTTGTCCACAAGGGCGATCAGCGCCATCAGCTTCGCGATCTGCCCGCGCACCTTCAGCCTGCGCAGAAGGAGCGCCTTGGCGGGGCTGAGCGTCCCCTGGATGATGGCCAGCAGGTCCCGTTCGGAAGCGGAGACAGTGCAATCCGGCTCCCGGGTCAGCCCGCCAAGCGAGACGTGCCCGTCCGGGAGGATCTCCGCCTCGTAGACTCCGCCCTCGTTCGTTTCCAGGCGGAACGCGCCGCCGCAGTTCTTCAGGCGCTCCCTCGCCCCTTCCGCGAGCGCGGGAAAATCGGCGATGAAGGCTTCCAACGTTTCGTATTTTTGCATAGCTTTGCTCCTGACGTGTGTATTCGGGATGGATCAGCCAAGGCGCAGCAGACCTGCGACCGCCGGGGCCAGCGCCTCGGCCCATGCGGCGTTGCCGCGCTCGTCCGGGTGCGCGCCGTACCGGGAAAGATGCGGCGTTTCCGGCCCGCGGCCCAGCACCGGCACGACGTCGAACAGCGCGTCCGCTTCCTTTGCCAGTTCCCCGCGCAGGAAGGCGTTGACTCCCTCCCACGCCGGACGGACGTCCTCCGCGTAATCGAACGGCGGAATCGTCTCCAGCAGGACTTTCACGCCGCTCTGCTTCAGCGCGCGGACGATCGTGGCGAGGTCCCTTTGGACTTCCACGGCGGAACGTCCCCGCAGGAGATCGTTCACGCCCAGGCACAGACAGACCAGATCGTTCTGCCTCGCCTTGTACAGCCACATGCCGTCCAGGGCCGCGTCCCGGGCGCGCGCGAAGCCAAGGCCCAGGTTCCAAACGGCCGCCTCCGGCCCGAGCCGGTCCGCCAGAAGCGCGCTCAGGTGGCGGTGGCTGTTCTCGGGCGTGCCGATACCCTGGGTGATGGAATCCCCCAGGAGACCGACACGCGAGCGCGCGGGTCTCGCGCACCCGAGCATGGAGAGGAACGGCTGCTCCTTGGATGGGATCCACTTCCCGTCCCGGAGCACGAAGGCGGGCAGCAGGCTCTCCGGATGGCAGGGCAGCGTCCGCCCGGCGCAGACGGTCTCCACGCACAGGCAGTCCCCCTTCTCGGCGGCGAGCGGGAAGGGATCGCTGGCGAAGAGCTCGCCGGGGCGGACCCAGCGCTCTTCCTTCCCGTCGAAGAGCACGGGCCGGAAGCCCTCCGGCTCCACGCACGCCTCGGGAGAACAGGCGCGGCAGATCCCGGCGCGCATGGAGAGCACGCGCCATTCGTCCAGGACGCGGCCCGCGCGGCTGTGGCCGCCGTCGGCAAAGGTCGTATCCACGGCGTTCGAAAAGAGCAGGGAGTATTGATACTCGCCGCTCTGGGCGAGGCGATAGTACACCCGCCCCGTCACGGGCCGCTCCGGATCCGAAAAGAAGAAGCTCTGCACGCCGCTCCCCACGACGCTCCCGGAGACGAACGTATCGAAATAGCGCATGGTCTTCCTCCTTCCGCCTCAGGCGGTCTGTTCGCTCCGACGCGCCCAGCGCAGGCGGAAATAGGTCAATTCGATGACGCAGCAGGAGAGCCAGCCCACCGGATAGCCGAAGCCGACCAGCAGCGGCGTGTTGGCGACCGCGCGCGTCACGACGAACAGATAGATCTGCCGGATCGCCACGAACGCCGTGAGCATGATCACCATCGGCCCGCGGGAATCGCCCCGGCCGCGCAGGGCTCCGGCCAGCACGTGGTTGACGCAGTTGGCCAGGAGGAAGAAGGTATTGGCGCGCATAAACATGGCGCCGAATTCCACCACGGAGGCGTCCTTGGTGAAAAAACCGATGGCAGGCTCCGCGAACAGCACTAGCGCCAGGGCGATGACCGCCGTCACGCCCACGGAGAGCAGCACTGTGGCGCGCGTGCCGCGGTTGGCGCGCTCCTGCTGGCCCGCGCCGATATTCTGGCTGACGAAGGTGGTCGCGGCCATGGCCATGGATTGCATGGGCAGCATGATGAAGGTATCCAGCTTGTTGTAACAGCTCCAGCCCGCCATGCAGGAGGAACCGAAAAAGTTGATGTAGGATTGCACGAACACGTTCGAGAAAGCCGTGATCACGGACTGGATGCCCGCGGGCAGCCCCACGGTGAAGATGCGCCGCAGGATCCGGCCGTCCAGGCGCAGGTCCTTCCAGACCAGGCGGTAGATATCCTTCGTGCGGGTGAGGAGCGCCAGCGTCAGCACGGCGGAGACCAGCTGGGAGAGGATCGTCGCCAGGGCGACGCCCGCGATGCCGGCCTTCAGCCCCACGACGAAGACGAGATCCAGAATGATATTGAGGACGCTCGTCAGCACCAGGAACATGAGCGGCCGCGTCGTATCGCCCACGGCGCGCAAAATACCGCTGCCCATGTTGTACACC
>CACZOT010000424.1 GCA_902782795.1 uncultured Eubacteriales bacterium
CGGCGGCGCGGACGCGGAGCTTCTGGAGGGGGTGCACAAGGCGCAGCTGGGCCTCCTGCGCGCCTTCGACGCCTACTGCCGAGAGAAAGGCCTGCGCTATCTGGCCGTTCGCGGCACGCTCCTGGGCGCGGCGCGCCACGGGGGCTTCATCCCCTGGGACGACCGCTGTGAAGTAGCCATGCCGCGCGAGGATTTCGGCCACCTCGCCGCCATGGCGGAGGAATGGGCCGAGCCCTTCTTCCTGCAGACGCCCCGAAGCGATCCGCACTGCTTCGCGGGAGGCGCGATCCGCCTGATGGACGCGCGGTTTCCCGCCTGCGAGCCCCAGGACAAGGGGCGGGACTGCCGCAAGGGCGTCTGGATCGACATCCTCCCCCTGGACAAATGCCCGGACGACGAGCGGAAACTGGCGCGGCTGCGGCGAAGGGTCCTCTTCCGGCAGCGGCTCCTCTGGGCCTGGCACTACCGGCCGGAGGACGGCCTTATCGAGGGCGTGGACGGAGCGCGGCTGAGCGGATACTATCTCCTCGCGCGCGCGCTGGGCCGTGAGCGGCTGATCCGGAGCCTGGAGCGGATATGCCGGGGAACGGGCGGGCCTGCGGACCGCCGAGCCATCCTTGCCTGCCGCCCGGAGAAGAGCGGCCGGCTGCGGGACGTCTTCCCGGAGGCGGAATGCCTGCGCACGGCGGAGCTTCCCTTTGAGGATATGCGCGTTCGCGTACCGGAGGCGTACGATTCCTGGCTGCGCGCGCGCTACGGCGAGGGGTACATGCGCCTGCCCCAAAGCCCGAGCTTCCGCAGCCGGGGCGTCTTCTACGATCTGAAGGCGCCCGATCCCCACCGAAAGGAGAGAGACAAGTGAGCCAAGAGGCTGCCAAATACAGGATCGGGCTGGTCATGGGCGTGTTCGATCTGTTCCATGTCGGCCACCTGAAGCTTTTGCGCCGCGCCAAGGAGCGCTGCGAGATCCTGCGCGTGGGCGTGCTCTCGGACGAGCTCGTCATGCGCTTCAAGCAGATCCGTCCCACCATCCCCCAGGACCAGCGCATGGAGATCCTCGCCGCCATCCGCTATGTGGACGAGGTCGTGCCCATAGACGACGATCCCTCCCGCCTCGTGGAGTGGAAGCGCCGGCCGTTCGACTGCTTCTTCTCTGGCGACGATTACGCCGGCAACCCCTATTGGGATTGGGAGAAACAGGAATTGCGCAAGCTCGGGGCGGATATCGAATTCTTCCCCTACACGAAGGAGCAGAGCTCCACTTTGATCCGGAGCAAGCTGCACAAGAAAGAAGGAAACGAATGATGCATCGCATATTGGTCACCGGAGGAGCCGGGTTCATCGGCAATCACTTGTGCCGGAGGCTCCTCCGGGAAGGCAACCGGGTCGTCTGCCTGGACGATCTGTTCACGGGCAGCCTGGAGAACCTCCGGGACCTGCGGGACGACCCGAACTTCACGTTCATCGAGGGCAGCGTCATCGAACCGTGGGACCTGGACGTGGACCAGATCTACAACCTCGCCTGCCCGGCCAGCCCGCCGCACTACCAGTCCGACCCCGTCCGCACGGTGAAGACCAGCTTCCTCGGCGCGCTGAACATGCTGGAGCTGGCCCGCAAGCGCGGCGCGACCATCCTCCAGACCAGCACCAGCGAGGTCTACGGAGAGCCGCAGGTGCACCCCCAGCCGGAGACTTACCGCGGCAACGTCAGCCCCATCGGTATCCGCGCCTGCTACGACGAGGGCAAGCGCGTGGCCGAGACGCTCTTTTTCGATTACCACCGCCAGTACGGCGTGGATATCCGCGTGGTGCGCATCTTCAACACCTACGGGCCGAGCATGAACCCGCTCGACGGCCGCGTGGTCTCGAATTTCATCATGCAGGCCCTGCGCGGCGAGGATATCACCATCTACGGCGACGGCAGCCAGACCCGCTGCTTCTGCTACGTGCGCGACACGGTCGAGGCCCTGGTGCGCATGATGAACACGCCCGGCTTCACCGGCCCGGTCAACCTGGGCAACCCCCTGGAGATCACCGTGGGCGAGCTGGCCGAGCGCGTGGTGTGCATGACGGGCTCGGCCTCGCGCGTGGTCTTCCGCGATCTCCCCAGCGACGACCCTACCCGCCGCCGCCCGGATATCTCCCTGGCCAGAGAGCGCCTGGGCTGGGAGCCCCGCGTGCCCCTGGAGGAGGGCCTGCGGGAGACGATCGCCTACTACCGCGGTTTGATCGCCCGCGGGGAATAAGGGAGGCCTTTTCATGACGAACGGCTGGGAGAAGACGGGAACCGGCGCGGGATTCGCCTGCGTCCTGGGCCTGGGAAGCTATGGGCGGTTCTGAGAGAACGGCGAACGCCGTTCGCAACGCCGTCGTGGGCGTCGTCTGCCAGCTGACGCTTCTGGCGACGAGCTTTGCCGCGCGCACGGCGTTCATTCGCGCTCTGGGAGCGGACTATCTGGGCTTGAGCAGCCTGTTCACCAACGTTCTTTCCCTGCTCTCCCTGGCGGAATTGGGCTTTGGCAGCGCTGTGACCTATTCGCTTTACCGGCCCATCGCCGAGGGCGACACGCCCCGCCTGCGCGGGCTCGTCCGGTATCTGGGGAGGATCTACCGCGTCGTGGGGCTGACGGTGGCGCTGCTCGGCCTGGCCCTGGCCCCCTTCGTGCACAATCTTGTTCGCCTGGAGGAAGAGGTTCCCCACCTGACGGGGTATTATCTCCTCTATGTCGCGGATTGCGCGTGCAGCTATCTGTTCGCCTACAAGGCCGCCGTCCTGGAAGCGGACCAGAAGCACTACGTCACGCGCCTGGCGCGCGCGCTGGTGCAGAACGCCGTGAACATCGCCCGCGTGGTGCTCATGGCGCGGACGCGCTCCTACCTGGGCTGGATCCTCATCCAGCTGGCGGGGACATTCGCCGCGAACCTGGCGGTGCGCTGGGCGGCGGTGCGGCGCTATCCGTACCTGCGGGGGCGGGGCGGGGAGCTGGACGCCGCCGCCAAGGGAGAGCTCTTTGCCAACGCGCGGGCGCTGCTGATCTACAAGATCGGTTCCGTGGCGCTCAACCAGACGGACAACCTGCTCATCTCCGTGCTGATCGGCACGGCCGCGGTGGGCCTCTATTCCAATTATTTCCTGCTCTTTGGCACTGTCGTGACGTTCGCGGACCTGCTCTTCAGCTCGCTGGGGGCCGTGTACGGCAACCTCTACGCGACCGAGGGGCGCGCCCGCATGCGCGAGGGTTACGATATGATCGCCTTCGCGAGCTTTGCCGTCTACGGCTTCGGGGCGGTTTGCCTCTTCTGCCTGCAGAGCGATTTCGTGCGGCTGTGGCTGGGACAGAATTACGTCCTGGACGAAGGGACGGTGTTCGCCATCTGCCTGAACGTTTTCGTCACCGGCATGCGCACTCCCTCCGGCGCGGCCCGGAACGCCACGGGTCTGTTTCGGGAGACGCGGTACGTCTTCGCCGCCACGGCGCTATTAAACCTCGGCCTCTCCGTGCTGTTGGGGAAGGTTTGGGGCCTGGCGGGGATCCTGGGGGCCACGGCCCTCTCGCGGCTTTTGACCCAGGCCTGGTACGAGCCGTACGTCTTTTCCCGCAAGGTGCTGCGGGAGCCCTATCGGCGGCTTCTCGCTTGGCAGGCGCGCTATGGCGCGGCGTTTCTGGGGGCTTGCGGCGTGGTGCATTGGGTCAAGCGATTCGCTCGCGTGGAGACTGTGGGGGCGTTCGTCCTGGAGACGCTGCTCTGCGCGGCGGCGGTGGCGGCGCTGTGGACGCTGCTCTTCGGGCGCACGGAGGTCTGCCGGAGAACGCTGGCGCAGCTGCGGCCCATCGCGCGCAGGCTCCTGAAAAAGCCCCTGTGAGCATGTCTGGAAAACAGCGAACGACCGCCTTAAGGCGGTCGTTCGCTGTTTTCCAGACATGCTCACAGGGGCTTTTTCAGGAGCCTGCGCGCGATGGGCCGCAGCTGCGCCAGCGTTCTCCGGCAGACCTCCGTGCGCCCGAAGAGCAGCGTCCACAGCGCCGCCACCGCCGCCGCGCAGAGCAGCGTCTCCAGGACGAACGCCCCCACAGTCTCCACGCGAGCGAATCGCTTGACCCAATGCACCACGCCGCAAGCCCCCAGAAACGCCGCGCCATAGCGCGCCTGCCAAGCGAGAAGCCGCCGATAGGGCTCCCGCAGCACCTTGCGGGAAAAGACGTACGGCTCGTACCAGGCCTGGGTCAAAAGCCGCGAGAGGGCCGTGGCCCCCAGGATCCCCGCCAGGCCCCAAACCTTCCCCAACAGCACGGAGAGGCCGAGGTTTAATAGCGCCGTGGCGGCGAAGACGTACCGCGTCTCCCGAAACAGACCCGTGGCGTTCCGGGCCGCGCCGGAGGGAGTGCGCATGCCGGTGACGAAAACGTTCAGGCAGATGGCGAACACCGTCCCTTCGTCCAGGACGTAATTCTGTCCCAGCCACAGCCGCACGAAATCGCTCTGCAGGCAGAAGAGGCAAACCGCCCCGAAGCCGTAGACGGCAAAGCTCGCGAAGGCGATCATATCGTAACCCTCGCGCATGCGGGCGCGCCCCTCGGTCGCGTAGAGGTTGCCGTACACGGCCCCCAGCGAGCTGAAGAGCAGGTCCGCGAACGTCACGACAGTGCCAAAGAGCAGGAAATAATTGGAATAGAGGCCCACCGCGGCCGTGCCGATCAGCACGGAGATGAGCAGGTTGTCCGTCTGGTTGAGCGCCACGGAACCGATCTTGTAGATCAGCAGCGCCCGCGCGTTGGCAAAGAGCTCTCCCTTGGCGGCGGCGTCCAGCTCCCCGCCCCGCCCCCGCAGGTACGGATAGCGCCGCACCGCCGCCCAGCGCACCGCCAGGTTCGCGGCGAATGTCCCCGCCAGCTGGATGAGGATCCAGCCCAGGTAGGAGCGCGTCCGCGCCATGAGCACCACGCGGGCGATGTTCACGGCGTTCTGCACCAGCGCGCGCGCCAGGCGCGTGACGTAGTGCTTCTGGTCCGCTTCCAGGACGGCGGCCTTGTAGGCGAACAGATAGCTGCACGCGCAATCCGCGACATAGAGGAGATAATACCCCGTCAGGTGGGGAACCTCTTCCTCCAGGCGAACAAGATTGTGCACGAAGGGGGCCAGGGCCAGGCCGAGCAGCGCCACCGTCAGCCCCACGACGCGGTAGATCCTCCCCAGATACCGGACGAGCCCGCGCAGGCGGGGCGTGTCGCCCTCGGCGATGGGCCGGTAAAGCGAATAGGTCACAGCGCTGCCAAAGCCCAATTCCGCCAGGGAGAGCAGGGAAAGAACGTTGGTGAACAGGCTGCTCAAGCCCAGATAGTCCGCTCCCAGAGCGCGAATGAACGCCGTGCGCGCGGCAAAGCTCGTCGCCAGAAGCGTCAGCTGGCAGACGACGCCCACGACGGCGTTGCGAACGGCGTTCGCCGTTCTCTCAGAACCGCCCATAGCTTCCCAGGCCCAGGACGCAGGCGAATCCCGCGCCGGTTCCCGTCTTCTCCCAGCCGTTCGTCATGAAAAGGCCTCCCTTATTCCCCGCGGGCGATCAAACCGCGGTAGTAGGCGATCGTCTCCCGCAGGCCCTCCTCCAGGGGCACGCGGGGCTCCCAGCCCAGGCGCTCTCTGGCCAGGGAGATATCCGGGCGGCGGCGGGTAGGGTCGTCGCTGGGGAGATCGCGGAAGACCACGCGCGAGGCCGAGCCCGTCATGCACACCACGCGCTCGGCCAGCTCGCCCACGGTGATCTCCAGGGGGTTGCCCAGGTTGACCGGGCCGGTGAAGCCGGGCGTGTTCATCATGCGCACCAGGGCCTCGACCGTGTCGCGCACGTAGCAGAAGCAGCGGGTCTGGCTGCCGTCGCCGTAGATGGTGATATCCTCGCCGCGCAGGGCCTGCATGATGAAATTCGAGACCACGCGGCCGTCGAGCGGGTTCATGCTCGGCCCGTAGGTGTTGAAGATGCGCACCACGCGGATATCCACGCCGTACTGGCGGTGGTAATCGAAAAAGAGCGTCTCGGCCACGCGCTTGCCCTCGTCGTAGCAGGCGCGGATACCGATGGGGCTGACGTTGCCGCGGTAAGTCTCCGGCTGGGGGTGCACCTGCGGCTCTCCGTAGACCTCGCTGGTGCTGGTCTGGAGGATGGTCGCGCCGCGCTTGCGGGCCAGCTCCAGCATGTTCAGCGCGCCGAGGAAGCTGGTCTTCACCGTGCGGACGGGGTCGGACTGGTAGTGCGGCGGGCTGGCCGGGCAGGCGAGGTTGTAGATCTGGTCCACGTCCAGGTCCCACGGTTCGATGACGCTGCCCTCGATGAACGTGAAGTTCGGGTCGTCCCGCAGGTCCCGGAGGTTCTCCAGGCTGCCCGTGAACAGATCGTCCAGGCAGACGACCCGGTTGCCTTCCCGGAGGAGCCTCCGGCACAAGTGATTGCCGATGAACCCGGCTCCTCCGGTGACCAATATGCGATGCATCATTCGTTTCCTTCTTTCTTGTGCAGCTTGCTCCGGATCAAAGTGGAGCTCTGCTCCTTCGTGTAGGGGAAGAATTCGATATCCGCCCCGAGCTTGCGCAATTCCTGTTTCTCCCAATCCCAATAGGGGTTGCCGGCGTAATCGTCGCCAGAGAAGAAGCAGTCGAACGGCCGGCGCTTCCACTCCACGAGGCGGGAGGGATCGTCGTCTATGGGCACGACCTCGTCCACATAGCGGATGGCGGCGAGGATCTCCATGCGCTGGTCCTGGGGGATGGTGGGACGGATCTGCTTGAAGCGCATGACGAGCTCGTCCGAGAGCACGCCCACGCGCAGGATCTCGCAGCGCTCCTTGGCGCGGCGCAAAAGCTTCAGGTGGCCGACATGGAACAGATCGAACACGCCCATGACCAGCCCGATCCTGTATTTGGCAGCCTCTTGGCTCACTTGTCTCTCTCCTTTCGGTGGGGATCGGGCGCCTTCAGATCGTAGAAGACGCCCCGGCTGCGGAAGCTCGGGCTTTGGGGCAGGCGCATGTACCCCTCGCCGTAGCGCGCGCGCAGCCAGGAATCGTACGCCTCCGGTACGCGAACGCGCATATCCTCAAAGGGAAGCTCCGCCGTGCGCAGGCATTCCGCCTCCGGGAAGACGTCCCGCAGCCGGCCGCTCTTCTCCGGGCGGCAGGCAAGGATGGCTCGGCGGTCCGCAGGCCCGCCCGTTCCCCGGCATATCCGCTCCAGGCTCCGGATCAGCCGCTCACGGCCCAGCGCGCGCGCGAGGAGATAGTATCCGCTCAGCCGCGCTCCGTCCACGCCCTCGATAAGGCCGTCCTCCGGCCGGTAGTGCCAGGCCCAGAGGAGCCGCTGCCGGAAGAGGACCCTTCGCCGCAGCCGCGCCAGTTTCCGCTCGTCGTCCGGGCATTTGTCCAGGGGGAGGATGTCGATCCAGACGCCCTTGCGGCAGTCCCGCCCCTTGTCCTGGGGCTCGCAGGCGGGAAACCGCGCGTCCATCAGGCGGATCGCGCCTCCCGCGAAGCAGTGCGGATCGCTTCGGGGCGTCTGCAGGAAGAAGGGCTCGGCCCATTCCTCCGCCATGGCGGCGAGGTGGCCGAAATCCTCGCGCGGCATGGCTACTTCACAGCGGTCGTCCCAGGGGATGAAGCCCCCGTGGCGCGCCGCGCCCAGGAGCGTGCCGCGAACGGCCAGATAGCGCAGGCCTTTCTCTCGGCAGTAGGCGTCGAAGGCGCGCAGGAGGCCCAGCTGCGCCTTGTGCACCCCCTCCAGAAGCTCCGCGTCCGCGCCGCCG
>CACZOT010000425.1 GCA_902782795.1 uncultured Eubacteriales bacterium
AAGAAAAGACCGAGTTTGACGTCGTCCTGAAGGATGCCGGCTCTGAGAAGATCAAGGTCATCAAGGTCGTCCGCGAAGTCGTTTCCGGCCTCGGCCTCAAGGAAGCCAAGGAGCTCGTCGACGGCGCCCCGAAGACCCTCAAGGAAGGCGTCTCCAAGGAAGATGCCGAGAAGATCAAGGCGCAGTTCGCCGAAGTCGGCGCCACTGTCGAGATCAAGTAATCTCGCCTGAACGCTTCATCAGTTCCGGCGCCCCGCATGGGGTGCCGGAACTTTTTTTTACGCGCGGGGGAGCGGAGACTCCGTCAAATGGGCGGCGTAAGGCGAAAGGGACGCGCTCCTCCCGCCGTTGCGCCGGAGCAAGGGAGATGCTATAATAAACCCGTATGGCCTTGTGCAGTAAGGAGGACATCCCGTTGTATTACAGCTGCCTGTTCCCGGCGAAGGCGGACGAGCCCGCGCTCACGCGCGCCATGCCGGAATACTTTAAGGACCTCAACCTGGACCAGATCACCGAAGGCGCCATGAGCGGCTTCGAGAAATTCGATCTGGCGCCGCATTATTACACACTGCTGCGGGACGAAAACACCGTGCGCTACCGCCAGGACGCCATGCGCGACCTGGAGAAGGAGGAGGTCTTCGCGCGCGCGAAATCCTTCTGCGATACGGTCGTGGCCGTGAGCAGGCTCCTGCCCAAGCTGCAATCCTCTCTCAAGGGCGAGGGCCCTCTGGCCAACAACGCCATGACCAAGGGCCAGTTCCTCAACGCGGCCGTGAAATACTGCGTCGCGCTGCAGGAGTACGCCGAGACCATCGGGCCCGCCGGGGCCGCGTCCCGCGCGCTGGGGGGCATGGCGGAGTACCTGAAGGAGCTCTTCGAGACCAGCGCCTGGAAGGAATTCCTCGGCCACACCGTGCGCGTGCGCGAGGCGTTCGACCGGCAGAACTACTGCCTGCTCATCAAGAACAGCACCATCCGCCTGCGCAAATACGAGGGCCAGGAGGACGAGAGCGCCTACGTGCATCAGCTCTTCGACAAGTTCGCCCAGGGCGAGACCCAGGAGTACAAGCACACCGTCAACGAGGCCAACATCGCCTACCACGTGGAAAGCGCCCTGCTGGACCAGCTCGTCAGGATGTACCCGGAGGAGTTCGCGGACCTGGGCAAGCTCTGCGAGGCGCACGCCGCCTTCCTCGACCCCACGGTGGAGCGCTTCGCCCTGGAGATGCAGTTCTACTTCTCCTATCTGAACTATATTGCGCCGGTGAAGAAAGCAGGACGCCTGTTCTGCTATCCCGAATACGCCCGGGAGGGCCGCACCGAGGCCGCGGAGGCGTACGATCTCGCCCTGGCCCACAGCCGCCTGGGGCGGGAGATGCCCGTCACCAACGGCTTTTTCCTGGAGCCGCCGGAACGGGTCATCGTCGTGACCGGCCCCAACCAGGGCGGCAAGACCACCTTCGCGCGCTCCATCGGGCAGATGACGCACCTGGGCCGCCTGGGTCTGCCGGTGCCGGGGAGCATGGCGCGCCTGCGCCCCGTGACGGCGATCTTCACGCATTTCGAGAAGGAAGAGAACGTGGAGAACGGCGCGGGCAAGCTCATGGACGATCTCGTGCGCATCAAGCCCATGCTGGAAGGAGCGGACCGGGATTCCTTCTTCGTCATCAACGAGATCTTCGCCTCCACCACCCTGGACGACGCCACGCGCATCAGCCGCCGCGTGATGGAAAAGCTCCTGGCCATCGGCGCGCAGGCGGTGTGGGTCACCTTCATCGACGGGATGGCCTCCTTCGGCCCGGAAACGGTCAGCATGATGAGCACCGTGGAGGAGGGCGGCGGCGACGAGCGCACCTTCCGCATCGTGCGCCGCGCGGCGGACGGCCTGGCCCACGCCATGACCATCGCGCGCCGCCACGCGCTCACCTACGAACAGCTCATGGGGAGGCTCAAGGCATGAAAACGCATCTTCTCTATCGCGACGCGGACCTGCGCGTGCCCGAACAGCTCCCCTACGAGCGGGAGCTCCTCCTCAACGACCTGGAACTCAACGTCATCCTGGACGCCATGAGCCAGGGCGACGAGGCCATGCGCGACGCCTGCCGCGCGGTCCTGCTCGATCCCCTGGAGACGGAGGGGGAGATCCTCTACCGCCAGGAGGCCCTGAACGAGGCTATCGCCCAGCCCGCCTTCGCGCGGGAGATCTACGCCGTGGCCGTGGAGACCATCCGCCGACGCAGGACGGAGCACGTCTGGCTGCAATCCCAGATGAACGCCCTCTTCCGCGGCGCGGTGGAGATCCTCCGCATGACCATGGAACAGCTCAAAAAGCTGCGCGCCCTGGCCGACGGCTATGAGGGCAAGGTGCGCTCCGAAGCCTTCAAAAACCTCGTGGCCATGCTCCGCGCGGAGCTCTCCGACGAATACTTCGCCCAGGTGAACGCCCATCTGGACGAGCTCGCCTTCAACGACGGCATGCTCATCAGCGCCCGCTTCGGCGAGAAGCTCCAGGGCGAAAAGTACACCATGCGCCGCCTGGAGAAGAAGGGCATGAAGCTCAAGTGGATGTTCGCGCCGTCCATCTCCATTTCCAGCAAGGACGAGGACGGCCTGCGCGACCTGGAGCTGCGCAAAGGCCGTGTGATCAGCGAAAACGTGAACGTGCTGGCCCAGGCCACGGACCACGTGCTCTCCTTCTTCGCCGCCCTGCGCGACGAGATGGGCTTCTACGTGGGCTGCCTGAACCTCCGGGACCGTCTCGCCTCCGAAGGGCTGAGCGTATGCGTTCCCAAGGTCTCGCCGGAGCCCCTGCGGCGCGTGTACACGAATCTGTACGATATGAGCCTGCCGCTCATCGGCGTGAAGAACGTCGTCGGCAACGATCTGGACCAGCGCGGCCGGAGCCTCTACGTCATCACCGGCGCCAACCAGGGCGGCAAATCCACCTTCCTGCGCAGCCTCGGCCAATCCCAGCTCATGCTGCAGTGCGGCATGTTCGTGGCCGCCAATTCCTATACGGCCCACATCGTCCGCGGCGTCTACACCCACTTCCGCAAGGAGGAAGACGCTAAGATGGACAGCGGCAAGCTGGACGAGGAGCTCGAGCGCATGAGCCGCATCGCCCAGGCCCTGCGCCCCGGCGCGCTGGTGCTCTTCAACGAATCCTTCGCCGCCACCAACGAGCGCGAGGGCGCGGAGATCGGCCGCCAGATCACCCAGGCGCTGCTGGACAGCGGCATGGAAGTCTTCACCGTGACCCACCTCTACGCCTTCTCCCGCCCCTATTGGGAGAAGCGCGACGCCTACACCCTCTTCCTGCGCGCGCAGCGCCTCTCCGACGGCCAGCGCTCCTTCCGCCTCAGCGAGGGCGAGCCCGAGCGCACCGGCTACGGCGACGACGTCTACCGGCGGGTCTTCGGCGAGGAATAATCCCTCCTTTGCACGCCGCGCCGGGCGCGGCCCTTCCGGGTCCGGAAAAAACGGACGGGGAAGGGGAGCGCCCGGCGCGTTTTTTTCGCTGCGGCTTGCCAAACCCGCATTAAAATAATGGAAAGAGCAGCTCGGGAAAGTGGCTTTTTCCCCCCAAAGTAGGCGATTTTCGGAATAAATCCGGCAAGGTCCTTACCTGTTATTAAAAAAATTTCCTATAAAGTAAAAAACCCTTGCTATTTTTCACAAAAACTGATATGATATAGATGACATTTAGGCGCGAGTTGTCGGAAGGCACAGGCGTCAAAGAAATGTGGGGATGCAGCGACATGAAAAAAGCACTTGCGGAGACCGTGAACCATTCTGCTGTCGTGAAACCGAGCGTTTGGACCCGGTTCAAAGATCAATTGGATCTTCAGCTCCTTGTTCTTCCCGGGATCATCCTGATCTTCATCTTCAGCTATCTGCCCATGTACGGCCTGATCATGGCCTTCCAGGAATACCGCATGGGCGACTTCCCGGGCATGAGCCAGTGGGTGGGCTTCAAGCAGTTCCAGTATCTGGTCAAGGATCCTGCCTTGCTTGTTGCCCTGCGCAACACACTTGGCATCAGTCTTCTCAAGCTCACGATCGGCTTTGTCTGCCCGGTCTTCTTCGCGGTCCTGCTCAATGAGATCCGGAACGCGAGGGTCAAGAAGACCATCCAGACGGTTTCCTACCTGCCGCACTTCATCTCCTGGACGGTCTGCGCCATGTTGATGATGGACTTCCTCTCCGTCGACAACGGCGCATTCAACGAGTTCCTGATGAAGATCCACCTCACCAGCGCGCCCATTCCCTTCTTCCAGAACGCGAAGTACTTCTGGGGCATGGCCCTGTTCACCGATATCTGGAAGGAAATCGGCTGGAACTCCATCATCTACATCTCGGCCATGGCCGGTGTGGACGCGGAGATGTACGAGGCCGCCGACATCGACGGCGCGACCAGGGTGCAGAAGATCTGGTACATCACCGTCATGGCGATCAAGCCGACGATCATCCTCCTGTTCATCATGAGCGTGGGCGGCATCCTGAACGCCAACTTCGACCAGATCATGATGCTGACCAAGAACATGGGCAACGCCATGCTCAAGGAGCGCGCCGACGTGATCGATACCTACATCTACCGCTACGGCCTCGGCCAGTTCCGCGTCTCCTTTGCGACCGCGGCCGGCCTGGTAAAGGCGATCATCAACTTTGCCCTGCTCCTCGGCGCCAACAAGATCGCCGACGTGGCCGGCGAGAACGCGCTGTTCTGATTTGAGCGGAAAGAGAGGCAAGAGACATGAACGCAGGTGTGAGTGTTTCCCATAAGAACAATCGGATCAAACCCAAGAAGGTCGCCAGCGATTATGTGCTGTCCATCGTCCTGGTCGTGGTTATGGTGCTGGTCTTCGTGGCCACGCTGTACCCCTTCCTCAACTCCCTGGCCGTTTCCCTGAACCAGGCGAACGATACCACCCTAGGCGGCATCACCATTTACCCGCGTAAATTCACGCTGGAAAACTACAAGAACATCATGAAGAACCCGACCATCTGGCGCGCTTACGGCATCACGCTGGCCCGCACCTTCGTGGGCACGGCCTGCGGCCTGCTCATCACCGGCGCGCTGGCCTTCGGCCTTTCCAGAAAGGGCCTGCTCTGGCGTCG
>CACZOT010000426.1 GCA_902782795.1 uncultured Eubacteriales bacterium
GACCGACAGCACGCCTACAACCTGCCCCTCGGCTTCAGCTACGAAGAAGAGGTTCTGAGCGACCAATTCTAGGAAGAGCTCCTCGGGAAGGACGCACACGCACGGGCGGTAGATGTCCGGGCGCATTTGCACATGCAACTCCTGCACCTGGCGCATGATGGCCTCGACGGCGGGATAATCCTCCGCGCGCGCCGGACGGACGAGGATATTCATGGAAGATTCGCCTCCGTGCGGAAGATGGACGTATAGAACAGACGGCTGCCTCCATCGGTTTCATGTCGTGCGCTTTCGAAGAGCGTAACGTGGCGAACCTCCTGACGCCAGGGTGCGAGGGGCGGCGGATCGCCTACCGATTTTGCCTGACGGGCCACGGTGATATGTGGGCGGAAGGGCTTCTCATCGAAGGACCAGCCATCGGCCCGCAGGGATTCCGCGACGGCATTTTGCGCCGCGAACAGCCCTGGGCACGGCGTTTTCACCCCGTAGAACAGCGCTCCGGCCGGAAACGAGCCCGCCTCGCCTCCCTCGATGACAAAGGGCGACCACCGTATGCGGCGCAGCGTATTCTCGAGAAGCGGCACGCGCTCGGGCAGGACTTCCCCGAGGAACGCCAGCGTCAGGTGGTAGCGGTCCGGCTCGTAAAAGCGGGCGCGGGCGCTCTTTTGCCAGATGGAGCTGGCCACGGCGAGGGCCCCGCGCGCCTCGTCGCACAGCTCGAGGCCGACGAACAGCCTCATGCGATGGTGCCCTCGATGCTCTTTTCGGGCAGGACCATGGTCGCTCGCTGGGAAATGACGACCCGATCTTCATCAAAGCGCATCTCAAACCAGGCGGTCAGGGGCTGCCCGTGGGCGTTCATGCGCAAGGTGAAGCAATCGGTAAAGGTCGCCATGAGCGAAGGCCGCAGAGTCATGCGCATGAAAGGGACTTCCTCGCCGCTGAGAACGGGCGCTCCCCAGCCGAAGGCCAAGCGGGCGGAGCCACAGTCCGTCTCGGCGCGGACGTCGTCCCGGTCGATCGTCAGCGCGGAGACAAAGCCCAGGAGCTTTTCCCGAAGCTGGATGCGCTTTCCCCACGGCACGGCCTGCTCTGCGGCTTCGGGAACGACGCCCCGGGCCGGGTGAGCAAGCGCTTCCGAGCAGGCGACCAGGGCGTTCTGATCGCCTTGCGCCTCAGGGATCGGCTCTTCAGCCCCGCGCAGCGCCGGTGCGAGGCGTTCGCGGACGACGTCCATCGGGTAGACGATATCGCTTCCCAGGGCGCTCGTAAAGACGACGACGGCGTTCGCGTCCGGGAGCACGGTGATGAATTGTCCGCCCATGCCGTCGGCGCGGAAGGCGTTAAAGGAGCAGCGCCACATCTGCCAGCAGTAGCCGGCGCACCAATCGGGATGCGGGATGTGGTTGGAAGTATCGATCTGCTTTTTCTGCGCCTCGAGGACGTACGCGCGCGGAATGACCTCCTTCCCCTCCCACTGCCCTTCGTTCAGGAGCAGCAGGCCGAAGCGGGCCATCTGGCGCGGGGTGATGTGCAGCCCCGTTCCACCCAGGGAGACGCCGTCCGGGCTCGTCTCCCAGCGGGCGCATCCCAGGCTGATGGGCTGGAAGATCCATTCCTCGGCGAGCTGCAGCGCGGTCTTGCCCGTGAGCTTGGTGAGGATGGCGGAGAGCATGTACGTCGCGCCGGTGTTGTAGCGGAAGAAGGTGCCGGGCTCATGCTCCACCGGGCAGGAGAGGAAGGCGCGCGTCCAGTTCTTCGGGCAGGAACGCATGGCCGGGAAGGTGTCCTGGTCGTTGCCCGTGGTCATGGAGAGGAGATGGCGGATCCGCATAGCCATGAGGTTCTCGCTCGGCTCTTCCGGCAGATCTTCCGGAAAGAAGGAGGCGACGGTGTCCTCCACCGAGAGGAGCCCCTTCCCCTGCGCGACGCCGACCAGCATGGAGGTGAAGGTCTTCGAGCAGGAGTACATGGCGTGAGGCTGCCATGCGGTATACGGCGCGAAGTAAGTCTCGCTGATCAGATAGCCGTTTTTCAGGACGAGCAGAGAGTGGATATCCTTCCCCGTGTCGCGGATGGCCTCCAGGGCCGCGCGGATAGCCTTGCTCTCCACGCCCTGGGATTCGGGCGTCGCGGTCTGGAACGTATCCTTCGGGAATACCATAGCGGTTCCTCCTCTACTTGCCTTCCGGCTGCTTGCCTTTGCGGATGTTCCACAGGGCGCAGGTCATCGCCGCGCCCAGGGCGAAGAGGACGAGGTTGATGTACATGGGCGCGCGCACGTCCCAGCCGGAAAGGCGGCCGGCGACGGCCGGGAAGGCGGTCATGATGAGGACCATCACGGCGTAGACCATGCCGAGGATGCGCGAGCGCTGCTCGGGATCGGTGTTGATGTAGAGGAGCGATTCCATCACCGGGTACATGCAGGCGATGGCCAGACCTTCCAGGGCGACGGAAAGCACCAGGACAAAGGCCGCCGTCGGGCCCGCGGGCGTCAGGACGATGAGCAGCTGCGAAAGCGCCAGGGAGCCCCAGGCCAGAAGCATTGGGTTTTTGAAGCGCGCGGAGGAGATATGCGGCACGATCAGGAAGATCACCGCGATCTGCACCGCCGAGCGCAGCGTGGTGAAGAGACTCACGTCCGCCTTGCTCACCCCCAGGCGCGCCGTGACGATGATGGACCAGAAGTTTGTGTTCAGCGTCTGCGTCACGTTGTAGGCCACGAGCACGGCCATGGTGAGGAGCATCTCTTTGCTCTTCATGAGGTTCCAGAAGACCTTGCGGCAATCCCAAAGGAGGCGGAAGGCGGAGACGTCCTTCGTCTGCTCCATGCGGCGGCGGCCGATCTCGCTCTCCTTGGTGAGGAAATAGAGGATGAAGAACTTGCTCCACATCAGCACGATCGCGACGCCGTACATGGCGCGCATGGTGGGAACGAGCCCCCACCTGTCCACGCACACCTTGGCGATGGGCGCGAAGAACGCGGAGAGCAGGCTCATCAGCTGGTTGATGGAGAAAAGGCCGACCAGCTCGTCGTGCGGCGTGTCCTCCGCCATGAGTAGGCCGAACGTCACGCCCGTAATGCGCCAGAGCCCGTTGAACAGCGCCGCCGCCACGAACCAGGCGTAAGATTGCGCCGCGGACCAGAGGATTACCGGAATGCCCCAGCTGACGCAATCGAAGATGAGCGTCGCCAGGCGGCGGCCCAGCTTATCGCCGATGACGCCGGAGAGCAGCGAGGAGATCACCTGAACGGTCAGGGTGATCGAGGAGATATAGCCGATCTGTGCCAGAGACAGACCCAGCTCCTGCATGTACAACGTCGCGTAGGCGGCGTAGAGCGCGTTGGGCACCGCCCACATCCATTCCGTCCAGATACAGGCTTTCGCGTTTCCCTTCAGCTGTTTGAAAGATTGTCGGATCCCGCCGGTCGTGTTTGCCAAAGCGTCCTCTCTCCCATCTGGTTTCGTTTCGATTGGTATTCCATCAAGTCCCAACCCGCCGAAGGGGCAGGAAGGAGCCGAACTCCTCGTCCAGAGAAGCGGGTATTTGGGCGAGTGAAGACCATTCCTCGTAAAAGCGCAGGCCCTCGAAGACAGCCCTTCCGCCCGTCAGCAGCGCGTCCACGCGCAGAAAAGGGAATTCCTCCGCGAGCGCTCTTGCGAGCAGCACAGCCCTTTCCAACCCGTCGGGGCGAAAAGGCCCGCCTGCGCCAAAGAGCGGCTGACCGGTCGCGTCCCAGGCACGGAAAGGGTCCTCTCTCCGGGCGACGAGGCGCGGCTCACCGCCCAAGCAAAGGACGCGCACGCGCTCCCCCTCGCCCAGGGCTTCTTCGGCGAAGAGGCCGGGCCGGGCCTCGCGGTATTCCCAGGCTCCGTCCTCGAGAAAGGCGCTCTGCGCGTACCACTGCCGAGCCGCGCGCAGGGCATCGCGGCGGTTCGCCTTCGTCAGGAGAAAACCGCCTTCCGGCAAATGCGTCGGGCGCAGGAGGACCCGGTCGGGAAACGGCGCGCGGAGGATCTCTCGGAACGTCGCGCCCTCTGCGTATCCCCGCGCGAGACAGCGCTCCTGCTTCTTGGCGCGAAGATATTCCCTCTGGGCCGGATACGACGCAAGCACGGGCTGGAGCGGGTCCAGGTCGTTGCGGCGAAGCCAGAGCAGGCGTTCCGAAAAGCGCCTGGGCGATGCAAGATCCGCCTCGAAGCCCATCCGTGCGCGGAAGCTCTCTCGCAGGAAAGCAGCCATTCCCTCCTCATGACGAAACAGACGGCTCCTCCGCCGCCTTTCGCGCCATGTGAGCGTCCCGGCCATCCCCTTTCCCTCCATTCCTCTTGATTATAACAGGTTTTCGCGGATTGAAAAGGCATTTTTCCGCGATACGCCCCGTGTCTTCAAGAAAAAGTAACTTGCCTTTCCGCCGCCGCGGTTTTAGAATATAGAAAACGCGCGATGATGGGAACAAAGAGCGGATTAAGCGTCTTTCTCAAGAGAGCTTCGCCCCGGCTGCAAGCGAAGCGGAAGACCCCGCCCGACCGAGCCCCGGAGCGCGCGGAACGGTATGGTTCCGCCGCCTCGCCCCCGTTACGGGCTTCGAGCGGGCGCTTTTACGCGCCAAGCAAGGTGGTACCGCGAAGTTTCGGCTTCGTCCCTGCGATACGGGACGGAGCCGTCTTGTTTTCCACGAACACATTGCAAGGAGGAACAACGACCATGGCCAAGAAGGACAAGCAGGAGTTCGTCGCCCACATCACGCCGCGAAACGAAGATTTCGCCCAGTGGTATACCGACGTCATCCTCAAAAGCGACCTTTGCGACTACGCCCCCGTGCGCGGCTGCATGATCTTCAAGCCCTATGGCTACGCCATCTGGGAGCTCATCCAGAAGGAACTGGACGCCCGCTTCAAGGCAACCGGCCACGAGAACGTTTACATGCCCATGCTCATCCCCGAGAGCCTGCTGCTCAAGGAAGCGGAGCACGTCGAAGGCTTCGCGCCGGAAGTCGCCTGGGTCACCCAGGGCGGCACGGAGCCTCTTCAGGAGCGTCTCGCCGTCCGCCCCACCTCGGAGACGATCTTTTGCACCATGTACTCCAAGTGGGTGCAGTCCTACCGTGATCTGCCCATGAAGTACAACCAGTGGTGCTCCGTCATGCGCTGGGAGAAGACCACCCGCCCCTTCCTGCGCACCGCGGAATTCCTCTGGCAGGAGGGCCACACCATCCACGAGACCGCTGAAGAGGCGCGCGAAGAGGC
>CACZOT010000427.1 GCA_902782795.1 uncultured Eubacteriales bacterium
AAGGAGGAACGTCCCATGCGGCGTATCGTTTCCATCGTGCTTGCGCTGATGCTCATGCTGCCCGCCGCGGCCTTCGCGGGGGAGACGGGCTTCGTTTCCGACGTGGACCGCATCAACGAGGCGGCGAGATCCGTGCTGATGCTGGAGGTCAGCGACCATGGCGAGCTCATCGCCACGGGCAGCGCCTTCGCGATCCTGAACGGCAACACCATCATAACGAATTATCACGTCATCGAGGATGGCAACGGCGTTACCGCCTACACGGACGAGGGCGCGAGCTACAAGGCCGAGCGCCTGCTCATTGCGGATCCGGACAAGGATCTCGCCATCCTCTCCCTGACGCGGGACGCGGAGCTGAAGCCTCTGGAACTCTCCGAAAAGGAGATCCGCCGCGCCGCTCCGGTGGTCGCCATCGGCAGCCCCAAGGGCATCCTCAATACGGTCTCCCTGGGCAATATCTCCGGCTTTTTCGAAGAGGACGGCATCCGCTACGTGCAGTTCACCGCGCCGATCTCCTCCGGCTCCAGCGGCGGCGCGCTCCTGGACGACACGGGCTGCGTCATCGGCATCACCTCCGCCGCCTATGACGACGGCGAGGGCATCATCCAGAACATCAATTTCGCCGTGAGCGTGGACGATATCCGAGACTTGGCCGACCGGCTGCCCCAGTATTCCAGCGTTTCCCTCGAGGAGTTCGGCCGCGGCATCCTGCCGTATCTGCCCGGGTCTGAGCCCACGCCGGATCCCGGCCTCCAGCAGCCCAACCGCATCAACGATCTGCCCCCCAGCGCCCGCACGACGCCCGCGCCGGAAGCGACGCAGCCCCCGGTCGATCCGCAGACGGGCGACGAGCCGATTCTCATCAACGAGAATTCCACGAGCGAGGCGATCTCCGCCATCCAAGCCAGGCTGATTGCTTTGGGCTGGCTCGCGAAGGACGCGCCCAGCGGCGTGTACGACAGCGCCACGCGAGACGCCGTCGCCGCCTTCCAGCGCGCCGTCAACGCCCAGCTCAGCTCGGGCGGGCTGACCGTCTCCGGATATATCGACGCCGCCACCGCCTTCTGGCTCAACGGCCCCGCCGCGCCGGAGAATCCGGACCAGGGCGCGGGCCAGACGCAAGAAGTGTGGCTGTACATCACCTTCCGCACCGACGGCACCGTCCTTCTCGAGGACGAGGACGACGCCGAGCCCGTCTTCTACCGCGTGCAGTCCAACACCGTCACCATCTACGACGAGACCTCCGATGACACCATCTCCTTCGCGCCCGTGCCCGGCGGCCGCCTCCGCCTCAACGCCAACGGCGAAAACTACACCCTCACCAAGGTGCGCGAGGCGTATACGGCCGATACCGCCGCTTCCCGCGGCAAACCAGGCGCGCTGGCGGGCGTCTGGGATTGGGAGGGCGATCTCATCTCCATCGAGATGGCCCTGGAAAACGGCAGCCGCGGCGACGACGTGACGGCGCTGCAGACCGCTCTCAAGGACGCGGGGTATCTGGACGGCACCGTGGACGGCATCTTTGGACGCCAGACGGGCGCGGCCGTGCGCTCCTTCAAGGAGAACAACGCCCTGCCCACCAATGCGTTCGAGACCGTCGTCACCGGGCGCATGCTGGATCTCCTTTACGCCAAGTCCATGCTCAGCGCAGAGGAGCCCGTCTTCGCACTGGCCATCCCGGACGGCAGCACGGGGGAGTGGGAGTTCCAGAAAGACGGGAGCCTGAAATTCCGCCTGCAGGTGCAAAACGTCTCCACGACGCTGACGGTCACGGAGTACGATATCACCCTCTACGCCACCGACGCGCGGGGCCAGCGCTCCTTCCGCGCCGGCGAGAACCGCACTCTCACCACCACCGCGACGGTCGCACCCGGGGAAAAGGTCTTCTCGGATTACTGCACGCTCCCGGCGAGCGTCTCCATCGGGCATGTGTACGCCGCCATCAGCCGCGTCGTTCTCTCCGACGGCACCGCGCTCGAGCCGGAGGAACCGCTCTACTTCTACTGGGATATCGAATAACATCCGCTGAAATCACGAGGAGGGATCCGCCCTATGCAGCGCCTGGCTAAACAGATCCGCCGCGGTCCTGATTACATCCGCAAGGTGCGCGCGAAGATCCGCGCCGCAGCCCCGGAGCTCGGCCCGGGCGGTCGGCTGGTGTTCGCGTGGAACTGCGCGCTCAGCCGCGTCCTGCGCAAGACCAGCATCGACGAATACTGCTATTATTTCCGCCGTACCGGCTCCTTCACCTGCTGGAAGCGGGTGCTCAACCGCCGCAAGGCCTGGGGCATGTGGAAGCTGAACACGCCCGAGACCATCGACCGGCTTATGGACAAGACCGGCTGCCTCGAGCGCTACGCCGAGTTCGTGCACCGGGAGTGGATGCGCCCCGCCAAGCACACCGAGGAGGAATTCCTCGATTTCGCCCGCAGGCACAAAGCCTATATCGTCAAGCCCAACGATTCCGGGCGCGGCGAAGGCGTGCACAAGGAAACATACGAGAACGACGAGCAGGCCCGCGAGCAGTACCGCCGCCTCGCCGGCGAGGACGCCCTCATCGAGGAGTGCATCGTGCAGCATCCGGCCATGGCGCGCGTCTGCCCGACCAGCGTCAACACCGTGCGCATCTGCTCCGCTCTCACCGAGAACGGGCCCGTCCTCCTCTCGCCGGTCCTGCGCATGGGCACGGGCGCGGTCACGGACAATTACAGCCGCGGCGGCCTCGTCTCCATGATCGATATCGAGACCGGCAAGGT